>NZ_CP098478.1:3025920-3328512 GCF_023702675.1 Acinetobacter sp. C26M | reverse complement strand
AATGACTACAAAATTCTGTTTGAGCGAATTGGGTAGTTTGTCTATAAAATCATCAATAATTTGTGCGGATCGGTCAGTTGAACCATCGTTGATAATAATAACTTCGATATTATTTTCTATTTGATTGCATGCACTTAGCAGACATTCATGAATGTATTTTTCAACATTGTATACAGGAATAATAATACTTAAACAGATCATCGAAGGGATATAGCGAATTTGAGTCATATCCTATTTTATCCTATAATTACTCAAATAACAGTACGTTGTTAGCAAGATCCTGAGAAGAGAGCATTGAATGGATATTTCTGTCGTTAGCTTAAAAAATGCACTTGAAAGAAGGGTGCATATAAATAAGCAATTTATGACTCAACAAATTGAATTTCAATATTTTGATGCTATTGAACCTCATCAGATTGATGAGGCACTTAAAAATACAGGAATCGAACTTAAAAATTGTTCTTTAACAAAAGGTGAGATAGGTTGTCTTTTAAGCCATCTCTCTTTGTGGAAAAAAGTAATTGATAATAACTTACCCTATATGGCAATTTTTGAAGATGATATTTATTTAGGTTCAAAAGCAAAATCGTTTCTAAAAGATAGCTCCTGGATACCTGAAAGTGCAGAGGTTATTAAACTTGAAGCATTTTCAGATTCGGTTCAGGTTGAGCTTTTTTCTAAAAAAGATATTATTAATGATAGGTCCCTATTTATTTTAAAAGGGAGGCATTTGGGCACAGCTGGTTATATTATTTCCAATGCAGGAGCTAGAAATTTATTTGATTATATTAGTGGATTGGATGTTGTAAAACCAATTGATGATATTATGTTTGATAGCTATATTGCCAATAAAGTAATATATCAGATGCAGCCAGCACTATGTATTCAAGACTTTATTTATAATAAAGATATTAAATTTGTGAGTTGCCTTCAGAAAGATCGTTCAGAAAGACATAAAAATGAAATGATTTCTCCTGTAAAAATAAATAAAATAAGCTTAAAAATAAAAAGAGAGATCTATCGGTTTTTTGTTCAAATTTACAGTTTGCATTATAAAATTTTCAAAAAGAAAATAGAGTTCAAGTAGTCTAAGCTACTTGAACTTATATTTTAGATAATATCGAATCAAGTTAAATAGGCTTGTAATATTTATTTTTTTTGCCAAATTCTTTAAGAAAATTTTATCTGTTGCTACATTTTCGGTTAAAACTTTATTTGTATAATGTACGGTATGTACTTTTTCTTTGTAGCTTTCTTTTTTATCTTTATCTAACCATGAGCCAATAAAGTGATGAGTGGTATAATTTTGAGGAAGATCTAAACAGAAATAAGAAGAACAGAAAATATGAATTTTATTGGATCCATCATTGCCAATCTGATTCTCATCTTTATGCGGGTCAATTGCATAAAAGTTGGTTAGAAGATTGCTGATCGTAACTGTATTGGGTGGTTCATCGTGACTGTAAATCTTTGAGTCATAATAATCTAACATTCTTTTGGTGAGTGAGTGATGAGGAATACTTCCCCATACGGCAGAAGTGAAAGGAATCGCGTCAATTTCAAAACTGCTAAATGCTTCTAGTCCTAGAAATTCATCTATCGAGTGTTTAATTTCAACATCTGTATCTAAGTAAACCCCTCCAAACTCATTTAATGCAAATGCTCTAACGTAGTCTGAGACAAAGGCATACTTTCTTTCTTCATATGCTTTTTGAGCAAAAGGATGGCTGTTAATGTTGAAATTTTCTTCATTCCATAGCTTAATTTCCCAATCAGGACATTTCTCTTGCCAGCCGTTGATATAGTGTTGTAGTGGTTCGGGAATTTTTTTTCCTCCAAACCAACAGTAGTGAATAATCTTGGGGATCATGGAATAGAATTTAAGTCTAAGATATCTGGATAATATACCATTATTTTTATAATTATGATTGTCATAGCATTTTTAGTACATAATTTTATATTCAATTTATCTGTTTTTTATACATTAAAGTGATGTACTTTTAGATAAGTCTAAAAAGTTAGCTCAAGCACTTTATATTTTTGAGTGAGTGGCTATAGAAATTAAGAATGGTGTGGCTCTATCGCCTCCGAATCTTTATGAAATATCGTCTTTATAGCTTTAACTTTTATATCAAGAGGTTGCATATGCTTTAATATGCAACCTTTTTTGATTCTTATTTTATCTTTGCCCGGACGTAGTAACGTATAATTATTAATAGTTGGCTTAGGTTTATTTTTTTAGCTATTTTCTTTAGTTGATCTTTTTCACAAAAAAAATCATTTTCTAGCTTGTTTGAGTAGTATTTATTATGTAGTTGTTGCTTATATGGTTTTCTATTGTGGTGGTCTTCTATCCATGAGCCAACAAAATGGTGTGTCGTGTAGTTTATTGGGAGATCTAAACAGAAATAGTTCGATGGAAAAATATGAATAATATTTTTATTATCACTTCCAACTTGATAAGAATCTGTTTTTTTATCTATATGGAAATCAGTAGTGAGAATATCTGAAATAAATAGAGTATTAGGAGGAGATTGATTAGAGTAAGTTTTATTATGGTAGTAGTCTAAGATTTTTTTTGAAAAACTGTGCTTTGGTATTGACCCCCATACAGCAGTAAAAGGTAAGTCAACTCCTTCAAAGCCGCTAAATGCTTCATAACTTAAGAAATTATCGATTGGTAACTTGATTTCGACATCCGTATCTAAGTAAACACCTCCAAATTCATATAATGCCCATGCACGTACATAATCTGAAACAAAAGCATATTTTTCTTGTTGATATGCAGATCGGGTAAAAGGGTGGCTATTAATATCGAAATTTTCTTCATTCCATAGCTTAACTTCCCAATCGGGACATTTTTCTTTCCAACCATTGATATAGTGTTGTAATGGTTCTGGAATATTCTTTTTTCCAAACCAACAATAATGAATAATTTTAGGAATCATTTAGGTAAAGAGTAAGTCTAAACAGAATGATAATATATCATTGTTTTATTAAGTTTTTGTAGTTCTAGCGTTTTAATCTGAATTGATTTGAACTAAGTTGACGATGGAATTCATAAAAATAAGTTTTGATTATCTATAATGATCTTTATTAGTTGATTCACCTCTAAACCGTTTATAACCCCACATATATTCAGCAGGAAAGCGATTGATCATCTGTTCAACTGCTTGATTAAGTGCTGTTGTGGCAATTTCGATATCTCGATTATATAATTTTGGATCATTCAGATCATCACAATAGACATCAAAACCTTCGCCATCTTCACGACGGAAACAACTTAAGCCGACTAGGCGACATTGGGTTTTTTGTGCCATTTTACTGGCAAGCGTGCTGGTTAGGCATGGAATCCCAAAAAAAGGAACAATGACACCGCCAGACGGATCTGGGACATGATCGGGCAAGATGACACTGAAACCACCTTGCTTCAGATTTTTAAACAAGGCCTTTACACCAGATGCATCAGTTGGGACTAATGTGGCGTTAAGACGCTGACGCGCATGCAAGGCAAATGCATTAAAGCCAGAATCTTTCATTGGTTTGTACATAATGGTTGGAATGCCGTATTGATGCACCCAAGCATTCATCATTTCCCATGTACCCAAATGCGGAGTAATAATCAGTGCACCTCTTGGATCACTGAGCGCATCTGTTAATACTTCTAAATGATGTACCGTATGAATCTGCTGGATGCTCCATTCAGGTGGCATCGCCCAGCATTTTCCAGATTCAATATAACTGAGGCATTGTTTGGTGACGCTTTCTCTGGCGAGCTGTTCTTTTTGTTCTGGACTAAGTTGAGGATAAGCTAGTCCTAAATTGATTCTGGTTTTCCACAGCATACTTTTATTCGGATTTTGATTGATAAAGTAGGCCACCACTTTTGCGATACTACGCAAAAGTGTTAAAGGGAGAATACGAAGTAGGGTAGCGTAAAACGACATGATCTTAGTCTTGTTTGTCTACGTTGCCCTTAAGCACCATATAGATTAATGCGACAAAAATCAGCAGAGCACCCGCCAAGCTACTTACACAGAAGTATAAAATGCGTTGATTGGTATCCATATTGAAGAGTTCATTTGCCAAGATGTAACGCATGAAAAACCATTGAGCAAGTGAAAATACAATAATTACAATTGCATGTCGACGTACATCAGGACGCATTGCCATAAGACGGATCTCTCAATAAAAAAGCAGTCTATTATGCCACTAGCTGCCATGTTCGCAAAGCAAAACTCGAATATAAAAAACCCTGCATAGAGCAGGGTTCTATTTGAATCATAAACCTATGGTTTATTTTTCTTCAGCTTTTGCTTTTTCGCGTAAACGAATACCTAAGTCGCGCAATTGGTTTGCTTCAACTGGTGCAGGTGCTTGAGTCAATGGACATTCAGCTGTCTTGGTTTTCGGGAATGCAATCACATCACGAATCGAAGATGCGCCCGTCATTAACATGATTAAACGGTCAAGACCAAATGCCAAACCACCGTGTGGAGGCGCACCATAACGGAGTGCATTCAATAAGAAGCTGAATTTTTCTTCTGCTTCTTCTTCACCAATCCCTAAAGCTTCAAAAATTGCTTTCTGCATTTCTAAAGTATAGATACGAAGCGAACCACCACCGATTTCAGTACCGTTCAGGACCATATCGTATGCAACAGAAAGGGCTTCACCTGGATTGCTCTTCACTTCTTCAACACTTGATTTTGGTAGTGTGAATGGGTGGTGAACAGAAGTCCATTTACCATCATCAGTTTCTTCGAACATCGGGAAGTCAACAACCCAAAGTGGAGCCCACTCGCAAGTAGTCAGCTTCAAGTCATGACCGATTTTCACACGGAGTGCGCCCATCGCATCATTTACAACTTTAGCTTTATCCGCACCAAAGAACACGATGTCGCTATTTTCAGCGCCAACACGTTTTAATAGATCAAGCACGATTGGCTCGATGAATTTAACGATTGGAGATTGAAGACCTTCAATACCTTTTTCAAGTTCGTTGACTTTGATGTACGCCAAGCCTTTTGCACCGTAGATGCCAACAAATTTGGTGTATTCATCAATCGCACTACGTGGCAATGAACCAGCACCAGGAACACGTAAAGCAACGATACGGCCTTTAGGATCTTTTGCAGGACCAGCAAAGACTTTGAACTCTACGTCTTGCATCAAGTCTGCAACGTCAACCAGTTTCAATGGAATACGCATATCTGGTTTGTCAGATGCATAGTCACGCATTGCGTCGGCATAGGTCATACGTTCAAATTTATCGAATTTTACATTCAATAATTCATTGAACATTTTAACCGTTAAGCCTTCCATTAAATCCATGATGTCATCGTCACTCATGAACGATGTTTCAACGTCGATTTGGGTAAATTCAGGCTGACGATCCGCACGTAAATCTTCGTCACGGAAACATTTAGCAATCTGGTAATAACGGTCGATACCACCCACCATCAACAACTGTTTGAACAATTGTGGTGATTGTGGAAGTGCGTAGAAGCTACCATTTGAAACACGGCTTGGCACGAGATAGTCACGTGCACCTTCTGGGGTTGCGCGTGTCAAAATTGGTGTTTCAACGTCTAAGAAACCATGATCTTCAAAATAGTTACGGATCAAGTTAGTGACTTTAGAACGGAAACGTAAGCGCTCTAACATTTCTGGACGACGGATGTCCAAGAAACGATATTTCAAACGTATTTCTTCTGAAATATTGGTGTTTTCATCATTCAATGGGAATGGCGGCGTATCAGAAGCTGCTAGAACCTCGATATCTTTACCTAAAACTTCAATTTGACCACTCACCATGTTGGCATTTTCAGTACCTTCATAGCGACGACGTACACGACCTGTAATTTTTAATACAAATTCTGAACGTGCTTTATCTGCTGTTGCGAATGCTTCAGGCGTATCTGGATCGATAACGACCTGAACGAGACCATCACGGTCACGCATATCAAGGAAAATCACACCACCATGGTCACGGCGACGGTGAACCCATCCGCATAAAGTAACTGTTTGATCGATTTGGGCTTCTGTTAAAGAGCCACAGTAATGAGTGCGCATCATATTGAATTATTTATCCAAACTATATTGGCTGTAGAAGGTGAATGCGTAAACAGCGCAGCACCAATGAAGGGGAGATTATGCCTTGTTGGACGTATAGTCTCAAGTCTTAATGTTTTCAAGCGAATTTTAAACAGACGCTTTTTGTTAAAATGATTTTAGATGGTGTTTACGATCTAAAAATAAGAATAATAGACAAGCCACAGTAAAGACCGTTAAGCCAGCTTGTGTAAACTCATTGATCGATTTACCAATAAAAAAATAGCGTTCACTGTTCCAAAGATCAGTACTGATATGTTGGTTGTAGTCTAAAACTGAGAACAGCCCATATGAGATGGACAGGATGACACTGAGTAGTGCAAACCCTTTGAGTTTAGCTGGAACGGGATCTGGATGTTGATGGGTCTTATAATAATGCCAGCACATTTTAATTAGGAACGGCAAAGCAATAACGGAAGAGCCAATCTGCAAGACAAAATGTAATGGATAACTAAAACCCAACAATGAAATGTTCTGAGCCAGAATCTCTTTAAAAGCAAAAGTTCGAAAATCGAGATGGGTGAGTCCATCCCAGATCAAATGTGTGCTGATCCCCAGTATAAGTGCCAGACAACTCAGAAAGCTGAAAGAAATGAAATCATCCAGTGAGTGAATATTTAAAGGGTGTCTGATTTCAAGACAGCGATAGGTCACAGGACGATAGATTAAATACCATAAGAGGCAAAAGAATAATCCAATGGGTAGATTTGGAAATAAGATGCCTGACCACTGGTGGGTTAAAGCGATATTTTCTTGGGTAAATAATCGATAGAGATCGGGGGTCATACATCCAATTGCCAAGGCTGCGACAGGCAAATGCCCCTGACTTAATTTGGATAAAGGTGGAGCGAGGACGGCATGGGAAAGTGTAAAAGGCATATCGTTGAAAAACGACCATTCATTGAATCATGAAGAAGTAGTGTAGCAAATGTTCGTTGTTGCACTGTTTTTTATTGCAAAATAAATGAAATGTTATAATATAACAAAAATAACGATCGACTGATTCGAGACACGATATGTCATTTCCACAGAATATTTTGACCTTATCTATTTTAGCTGTTGTATCTGTATCTACGTTTGCAGCAGAAAATGAGCAAGTGACAAGTTTAGAGACAATACGAATTAAAGCACATCCATTAGAGCAAACATCGAAAGATTTTGCGGTTGCCGATACCGTAGTGGATCAAAAACGCTTACAACAGGGAGCTGTCACCATTGGTGAGGCATTGAGTAGTGAACCTGGGATCTATTCCAATCAATTTGGTGCAGGTTCAAGCCGCCCTGTGATTCGTGGTCAAGATGGTCCACGTGTAAAAGTTTTGCAAAACTCCTCTGAAAATATTGATGTATCAACTTTATCTCCTGACCATGCAGTGACTGTAGATCCTGCTTTAGCACAACAGGTTGAAGTAATTCGTGGACCATCGACTTTATTGTTTGGTGCAGGAACGGTCGGTGGTTTGGTGAATGTAACGGATAGTAAGATTCCAACCAAAATGCCTGAAAATGGCTATGAAGGTAATGTGGGTTTACGTTACAACACGGGCAGTGATGAAAAGCTGGCAACGGCTGGGGTAACGGTCGCTCTTGGTGATCAAGTGGCCTTGCGTGTTGAAGGCTTAAATCGTGAAGCCAATGACTATATCGCGCCGAACTATGTGCACGAAGGTGAGAAAGAGCGTCGTGTCGGTAATACCTTTGCCAAAGGTGAAACGGTAAATGTCGGTTTGTCTTGGATTTATGATCGCGGTTTTACAGGAATTTCATATAGCAATCGCCAAGATAAATATGGTCTGCCGGGACATAGCCATGAATATGAGAGCTGCCATTTACATGGTCTAAGTTTGCATTGTGGTGAGCATGATCATGGAGATGGAGATGGAGATGATCATGGGCATGACGATCACGACCACGATCATGCACATGAGGCAGGTCCTTGGATTGATCTGAAATCTGAGCGTTATGATGTGCGTACAGAATTGAATGATCCCTTTGCAGGATTTAAAAAGTTACGTGCTCAAGCCAGTTATACCGATTATAAACATGATGAAATTGAAGAAGATACCATCGCCACTCGCTTTAAAAACAAAGGTTATGATGGGCGTCTAGAGTTGGTACATAATCCATTGGGTCCTTTGGAAGGGGTGATTGGAACCCAATATGGTCAACAAAAATTAGAACTCACGGGTGAGGAAGCTTTCTTAGCACCAAATACTACGAAGAAGTGGAGTATTTTTGCCTTAGAACATGCACAGTTTAATGATGTGCATGTCGAGCTGGCAGCACGTGCAGACCAACAAAAAATTGATATTGAAGATTCAACTAAAAAAGATTTCGACGGTTCAGCCTTTTCTGTTTCTGGTGCGGCCAATTGGGAGTTTGCACCGAACTATAAACTTTCTTTCGTAACCTCTCATCAGGAACGTTTACCATTAGCACAAGAACTATATGCAAATGGTGGACATTTCGCGACCAACACTTATGAGTTAGGTGATGATCAGTTGAAGAAAGAGAAATCCAATAATGTGGAACTTGGTTTCCATTATGACAATAACAAGTTTGACTACCATGTGCATGTCTATCACAACTGGTTTGACGACTATATCTATGCTCAAACTTTAGATCGTTATAAAGATTTCCGTTTGGTGAAATATACCCAAGATCAAGCACGCTTCTACGGTGCTGAAGCAGAGGCGGGTTATCAGATCTCGGACATGTACAAAGTCGGTGTATTTGGTGACTATGTGCGTGGCAAAATCGACAATGAAAATGCGCCACGTGTACCTGCTGGACGCTTAGGAACAAAAGTAAATGCTGATTTTGGTGATGGCTTTAGCGGTTCAGCTGAATACTATCACGTGTTCCAGCAAGACAAGATCGCTGCTTATGAGACTAATACCCAAAGCTATAACATGCTGAATTTAGGTGTGGCATACACAGGTAAATATAGTAAGGCTACTGATTACCGTGTTTATCTAAATGCCAATAACTTGCTCGATGATCAGGTGTACCAACATGCATCGTTCTTATCAACGATTCCACAAGTGGGACGTAATTTCACGGTTGGGGTGAATTTTAACTTCTAAGTGAAAATTTAATTTTTGATTTTTTAAATGATCACTAAATTAGCATTGAAAAATCAAAGTATAAGCTCTAGCCTACATAAAGTTCCCCCTCTTTGATAAAGAGGGCTGGGGTGATTTTTATTCGGCTAGGGCTTTTTTTGTTTATATGCGTATCTTCCAACGAATCCATCGAAAATTAAACTGGTCAGGTCGACGTTACATGGCAGTTATATTGTGTATTTTTGCGATTGGATACATTGCTTCGGCAATCTATCACACAGTAAAACCACTTCCGAAAGGTCTGGATTTTACTGGGCAACTACGTCATGCCAATGTGAAATTTTTAGCCGATCAGACCTATATCGATGCGCAAGGTCAACAACAAGTTGATCAGCATATTTTCAAAGAAGTCTTCCAGTTGATTGATCAGGCACAGAGTACCATTGTGCTGGATATGTTCCTATTTAATCAGGAAGTGGGTAAGTCGACAGTCAAACAGTTTCCTTTAATGCAAGAACTGACCGATGCCTTAATTGTGAAGCGCCGTTTGCATCCAAATGTCGAAGTTGTGGTGATTACTGATCCGATTAATTCGGTTTATGGTGGGTTGACTCCAAAGCATTATCTACAACTACGCCAAGCGGGTGTGGATGTCATCGAAACTGATTTAAAACCATTGCGTGCCTCGAATCCACTGTGGTCAGGTTTTTGGTATATCTGCTGTCAAAACTTGGGCAATAATCCTGAAGGTGGTTGGTTAAGTAGCCCATTTGGCAATGATAAAATTACCTTGCGCAGTTATCTAGAATTATTCAATTTCAAAGCCAATCACCGTAAAACCTTGGTAGTTGATACGGTTGACGGCTGGAAAAGTCTGGTGACTTCGGCAAATCCACACGATGGTAGTTCGCATCATAGCAATGTGGCTTTGGTGGTAGATGGGCCAACAGCGATTGATGTGTTGCAAACTGAACAAGCCGTTGCCAATATGTCAAAAGGTTCGAGCCCATTTGTGATTATGGGCGGGCTAGCTGAAGATAAAACATTGCCACAAGTACAAGTGCTGACTGAAAAAGCCATTTACGATGCTGTGCTGAAAATGATTCAGACTGCGAAGAGCAAAGAGCATTTAGATATGGCGATGTTCTATTTATCGGAGCGTAATATCATTGAAGCCTTGAAACAAGCCAAGCAACGTGGTGTCAATATTCGTATTATGCTTGACCCGAATAAAGATGCTTTCGGTCGCCAAAAGAATGGTATTCCCAATCGCCAAGTGGCTTCGGAACTGAATGCGGTAGGCATTCCAATCCGTTGGTGTGATACCCGTGGAGAGCAATGCCATAGCAAAATATTGCTTAAATCTAATGCCCAGCAAGCGGAGATCGTTCTTGGTTCTGCCAACTTAACTGCGCGTAATCTAAAAAATTATAATCTTGAAACCGACATGCGCGTGATTGGTGCAGCACAAGCACCCGTGTTTAAAGATGCAGGACAGTACTTTGATGCAGCATGGACAAACGCAAATGGCCGTCAAATCACGGTGGATTATGCAAAATATGCTGATGAATCAAAAGTAAAATACTGGATCTATCGTTTTATGGAATGGTCGGGATTATCCACCTTTTAATGCAGCATAAATAGAGTTCTACACAATGGCGAAAATTAAACTGAATATCAGACAGGATGAGCAGATTGATTTAGATGTACATCAATTTAATCATTATGCAGATATTGTTGAAATCCAAAGTTGGGCAGAACTCTTAGAGAGTTATTTAGCTCTAAAACAAGATGTTAAACCAAAGAAAGTGTTTCTAGTTCTAGATGATAGGTCACAAGCAGAATACACCTCTATGCATGCTCAATTGGGGGATCAGCTTTATTTTGACGACAGCCAATATTTTGCAGGAATCGAAGATATTGGCAGCCGAGAAAGCCAACTGATTGAAAGTAATATTGTCACACCTTTAAGGCTGCAGCATTATGTTCAACAGCTGAGTCATCTAGATTATCAGAGAAGCTTTGCAAGCCTGGCTGAAAAAATGCAGCACTATGATCAGAGTGATCTAGAGGCACTAATTTATTTCAATCAACAGCTATTGATCTCTCGTAATACTGAAATAATGGTTAAAGTGGCTGCTGTGGAAACAGAAGCATTGAAACTGGCGATGATGCCGAATGGTTATTTTTCCTGTGATTTTGATCCCTTCGAAAACTTCGCCATTATTCAGCAGATACAGCACTATGGCTTTGAATTTATCGGACTTGGAGCTGCGTTATTAGGATGGGTTAAAACCCAAGAGTTTAAAGCAGAAAAAATTGAAGATTTAATTCAGGATTTGGCTTTGATTTATCCTTTAGACTCCGCTCATCAAAAGGCAATCAAAGATCTGATTTTAAAAAATGATTATCTGATTTTACCTTATTCAGAATCCCCGCAAGAATATTTGGGTTATGACTTATCGTGATTTAGATCGTGAGTTCAACAAACTGAATGTGGGTGTTTATTTGCGATTCAGCTTGTTGAAAGACCTACATCATCAATAAAAAAACTAAGGGCTTGGCGGGATTAATTGATCTAAATCCTTATCAGCCATTTGCTCGAGTTCGCTTAAATCTGTTTTGATTTTCCACTGACTCTCATCATCCACAGGATTTGGTAAGCGGGCTTCTAACCAGTCACAGACCACATCTGGAGTGAATTCTGGATGATTACACTGAATTACCCAAGCCAAGAAATCTTTAGCCTCACCATTCATATAGGGTGGTGGAGACACTGGGAAGAACTGGGTCGGTAAACGTTCATTGGTGGATAAATAATTAAGAACATGTCCAAGCTCTTGAACTGTTTGCCATGCTAAAGGATGTTCAACATCAATATTGAATTTAAACCACCATGCATGTTGACCATCTGCACCATGCGCAACGATACGCGCTTCTTGCACACTTGGAACTTTGCAAAAGAATTGATAGAGACGATCAAAATTCATTTCAGCCACAGATGTTGCCTTAAAACCAAAAAAATGATTTTAGCATATCTCGGTCGAGCTGTAGGTCGTTGCTATTTATCTCTGTAAAGCAGCAGTTGATCTGAAAAAATATTATTACAACAGTTGTGCTTATTTTTTGTTCTAAAATAGACAGATACTCTGCTTTTAGGGAGATCACGATGAAGCAATTTCAACCTTATATTTATGGCTTGGCGGCTGTATTGAGCTATCTCCCAGTAATGAGCTATGCGGACAATGCTTGGAGTGGTTATAGTGGGGTAGAGCGTCGTTCCTATCATCAGACTACTCCTGGCTATCAGCCACCTGCGCAAGACCCATTTGCGTTCTCAAATCAGCGCGCGACACCGACAGCGCCACCGAAAGGATACTACTATCAACCCAATCAAAATAATTACTATCCTCATCCGAATCATCGACCGGGTGTTCGTGTCGAATATTATCCAGACACACAATATGACCGCAGCTATCGTCGTGAGTCTTTTGTGGTTGGCAATGAATTACCAGGTGAGTTCCGAAGCGAGCGCTATGTGATTCGAGACTGGGACTATTATTCCTTACGTGAACCACCACGTGGCAGACATTGGGTTGTTGTTGATGGACGTTATCTTTTGGTGACTGATGATAACTTTACCATTGAGATTATTCGCTGATTTTTTGATGGTTTTTAAAATGAAGTCTCTAGAGGACTCTTCATAATTTCTCGCTATTCATTACAAAGCTTTGCAATGTTGCGAGTTTTATTCATGCTTTCTCCTTGAGTTTTTCTTAATCTGATTTCAGATCGAAAAACAGAGGATCAAAGAATGAAGAAGACCGCAGTATTACTTGTATCAACGCTTATGTTGGGTGTTTCTGCCTCAGCTATGGCAGATTCAAATCGTTGGAATCATGATCATAGAGATCGCTACGATAACCGCTATGATCGTTATGACCACCGTTACGATCATCGTGAACAGCCACGCTGGTCAAATGGCGACCGCGGTAATCATTATGGTCAACGTATTAACTTCAAGCGTGGCGAACGGTTACCCTCAGAATTCCGCAGTAACCGCTATGTCGTTTCGAACTATCGTAGCCATCGTTTATATGAACCACCTCGTGGCTATAACTGGATGCAGGTACAAGGCAAATATGTGTTGGTGGACTCGAAATATCGTGTTTTCCGAGTTGCATAGCAAACGTAATAAAAAAGCAGGCCATGTGCCTGCTTTTTTATTTATGCCAGTTCGTCATCTTGTGGTCGAGGTGTTTTGTTGGAAGGCAATTGTTGTTCTTGATCCTTGCCCCGAATTACAGAAGGGTAGTTCCATGACGCAAATCGTACTACCAAAATCGCCACAGCTAAAATCAAGATCGAACCTGTGGTAATGACCAAATCCATAGAGGCTTTATGATTGTGCTGAATATCGGCAATCAATAGACGGGTGAGTGCAGTAATCGCGACATAAATCAAAAAGCGCACCGGCATGTGATTGGTCTTGAAGTAAATTCCCACCATGGCACCTAATTCTAAATAGATAAACAGCAGCAAGATGTCATCAATAGTGGCGTACTGTTTTACCGTTAGAATTTCAATCACGGTATGTACGGCTGACCATGCAATCATACAGCCGATAATAAATAAGGCTAAATAATGAAAAGCTTCAACTGCGTAATGACCGAAGCGATCAAGTAGACGAGGTAAGCCTTCAAGTTTCTCTCTTGAATTAGACATAGCTAGGACAATGTTGCAGAGTAATAGATAGAATATACAGCAAATTTCATGCACAATAAGCATCAAAATAATGCTTCTATCTTTTAGCTAGATAAGCTTTTTATTGCAATTGTTGATAAAAGGACGATTGAAATGAAAGCAACTTTCTCATCATAAAATAATAAGGATAAGATATGTACTTATATCGACCGATTGGGTTGTTTGAATATCAGCTCATTGAAAAAAGCCATTTTAAAAAATTTCCTCCAAGACTGTATTGGCAACCTATTTTTTATCCTGTATTGAATCAAAAATATGCAGAAAAAATTGCACTAGATTGGAATACCAAAGATCAAGCCAGTGGATATGTTGGATATGTAACTCGTTTTGAACTCAATGATGCATATTTAGCACAGTTTGAGGTACATGTGGTTGGAGATGATTTTTGTCAGGAACTTTGGATTCCAGCAGAGCGATTAGATGAATTTAATCAGCAAATTATTGGACAAATTGAGGTCGTAAAGATATTTAAAGGAGATCTGTTTGATGAAAATGCTCAGCTTCCAGAGTTATTTAAAAATAGCCCTGATGGAGCGTCTGAATATTAGATTATTCGCTGTTGCTTGAAAGAAAAAAGCGCCTGAATATTCAGACGCTTTTTTCATGCTGAATCAATTAAGCTTGATTGGTGAAGTAATCTTCGCTGAAGTTCATGATCAAATCAGAACCTGCTTTGATTTTCGCTAAACGTGCATCTAATTCAGGCAAGATACGGTCTACAAAGTATTGTGCTAATGCAATTTTGTTTTGGTAGAAATCACCAGACTTGTCTTTTGCAGCAGCAGCGATTTTTGCAAACATATATGCGAAGCTGAGTAAGCCTACTGCATGTAAGTAATCAACCGCAGCGGAGTTCGGGAAGTCAACATTTTCAGCTGCTTGCTCAATAATGAACTGCGTGATTGCTTCAATTTCAGTAGCAGCGTCTAAGGTTGCATCTTTAATGAAGTTCAAATCAGTGTCTAGATCATTGGCGAAGTCACGGATTTCAGTGATGTACTCAGCAATGAATGCACCGCCACATTTAATGGTTTTACGACCAATTAAATCTTGAGACTGAACACCATTGGTCCCTTCGTAAATTTGAGCAATACGAAGATCACGGATACATTGTTCCATACCCCATTCACGGATATAACCGTGGCCACCAAACACCATTTGCGCATCTAGAGTCGCTTGGAAAGCAGTATCAGTGAGGTAAGCTTTTGCGATTGGTGTTAACAATGCAACACGGTTGTTCGCTTGCTTCACAGCTTCAGCATCGGTCGAGAACTTGGTGATGTCCAGTTGTTGACCGACATAGACGGCAAATGCACGTGATGCTTCGTTATTCGCACGTACATTTAACAACATACGACGTACATCGCCGTGAACTAAAATGCTGTCCGCTGGTTTGTTTGGTGATTGGACGCCTGCTGCGCTACGGCCTTGCAAACGGTCAGTCGCATATTGTGCTGCATTTTGATAAGCAAATTCAGAAGCACCCAGACCTTGGATACCCATCGACAAACGTTCGTAGTTCATCATTACGAACATTGCAGCAAGACCTTCGTTTTCTTTACCAACGAGGTAGCCTTTAGCACCATCAAAGTTCATCACACATGTTGCTGAGGCTTTGATCCCCATTTTGTGCTCGATTGAACCAGGGCCTACAGGGTTACGTTCACCTAAAGAACCATCTTCATTTAACAGGAACTTTGGAACGATGAATAACGAGATACCACGTGAACCCGCAGGAGCATCAGGTGTCTTGGCAAGAACAAGATGAATGATGTTTTCAGCTAGGTCGTTATCACCACCGGTGATGAAGATTTTAGTACCGGTAATGTTATAAGTACCGTCTTCATTACGTTCAGCTTTAGTTTTGATAATGCCTAAATCTGTACCTGCATGTGGTTCAGTTAAGCACATCGTACCTGACCATTCGCCAGAGTAGATTTTAGGTAAATAGGTTTCTTTTTGCTCTTGTGATGCATAGCTGTTTAAGGCCATACCAGCACCCACGGAAAGAAGCGGGTAGAGCATGAATGATGGGTTGGTTGCGAATAACATTTCATCAGATAGTACAGTCAGCATTTTTGGCATTGCCTGACCGCCCCATTCTTCATCAGCACCTAAGCCGATCCAACCGCCATCAGCGTATTGACGGAATGCTTCTTTAAAACCTGCTGGGGTAAAAACTTCGCCATTTTCCCAACGTGCGCCTTCTTCATCACCCGTACGGTTTAACGGATGTGTCACGTTTTGGGCAAACTTCGCCATTTCTTCTAAAATTGCTTCAGCTGTTGCAGCATCTACATGAGCCAGTTTCTCATTAGACTGCCAAAATTGTTCTGCTTTAAATACATCATTTAAGATGAATTTCATGTCTGCTAAAGGAGCATTGTAAATTGGCATAATCGTTCCCTTCTACGCACAGTTTCATGTGCAAAGTGATCAAATAAAACGAACAAATAAATTGAATAGTGTAAATTTAGCATTGATTAAACAAAAAAAGGACGGTCAAAACTGACCAGTCCTTTTTCTGTGATGAACGTTGCATCTCATTCTAAACTATGTTTAGAAAGCGAAGTGTTCCGCATCAAGTTCAAACAATGGCGCAACGCCAGTTGAAAGTACGTCTACATGTGAGCGAACACGTGGCAAGATCTTCTTGAAGTAGAAGCGAGCAGTAGTCACTTTTGCATTGTAGAAGTCAACTTCAGTTGAACCTTCTGCTAATTTCTCTTGAGCAACAAGCGCCATACGTGCCCATAAGTAAGCAAGCGTTACATAGCCAGAGAAGTATAAGTAGTCAACCGCAGCTGCACCAACTTCATCTGGGTTTTGCATTGCACGCATGCCGATTTGCATGGTGATATCGCCCCATTCTTTGTTTGCAGCAGCCAATGGCGCAATGAACTCTTGCATTGCAGCATTGTCTTTGTTTGCTTCGACAAATTTATGAATGATTTTGGTGAAGTCTTTCAACATAGCACCTTGAGTTTGCAAGACTTTACGACCTAACAAGTCAAGTGCTTGAATCTCAGTGGTACCTTCGTATAAGCAAGCAATACGTGTATCACGTACGATTTGCTCCATACCGTGTTCAGAGATGAAGCCGTGGCCACCGAACACTTGTACGCCGTGCTTCGCAGATTCAGAACCAGTTTCAGTTAAGAATGCTTTTGCAATTGGAGTTAACAAAGACAAGATGTTGTCAGCAAACTTACGTTCTTCTTCAGTTTCGCCTTTTTCAACGATATCTGCATATTGAGCCAATAAGTAAACCAACGCACGACCGCCTTCAGCAAATGATTTTTGCGTTAAAAGCATGTTACGAACAGCTGGGTGAACAATAATTGGATCAGCTTCTTTTTCAGGTGCTTTAGGACCAGAAAGAGAACGCATTGCCAAACGATCTTTCGCATACGCTAAAGCGCCTTGGAAAGAAGATTCAGATGCAGACAAACCTTGAACTGCGGTACCGATACGTGCAGTGTTCATGAAGGTGAACATGCAGTTTAATCCGCGGTTTTCAGGTCCGATCAAGTAACCTTTTGCTTGGTCAAAGTTAATGACACAAGTTGCGTTACCATGGATACCCATTTTATGTTCGATTGAACCACAACGTACTGCATTACGCTCGCCAACTGAACCATCAGCATTGACGTGGAACTTAGGTACGATGAATAAAGAGATGCCTTTAGTGCCTTTTGGTGCACCTGGTAAACGCGCAAGTACGATATGGATGATGTTCTCAGCCATGTCATGTTCACCAGCAGAGATAAAGATTTTCTCGCCAGAGATTGCGTAACTACCATCAGCATTTGGTTCTGCTTTAGAACGGATGATACCTAAGTCAGAACCTGCATGAGATTCAGTTAAGCACATGGTCCCTGTCCAAACACCTGAAACAAGGTTTGGCAAGTAAGTGTTCTTTTGCTCATCAGAACCGTGATGTTCTAAAGTACGAACAGCACCGTGAGAAAGACCAGGGTACATGCCCCATGACCAGTTTGCAGTACCCACCATTTCAGAGATAGAAATCCCTAAAGAGTTTGGTAATGCTTGACCGCCAAACTCTTCATCAGCAGAAAGAGAAGGGAAGCCAAGTTCGATATATTTTTGATACGCTTCTTTAAAGCCTGTAGGTGTTGTTACAACGCCGTCATTCCAAGTACAACCTTCACGGTCACCCACTTGGTTTAAAGGAGAAAGTTCGTTTTCGCAGAAATCAGCCGCTGCTTCTAAATATTGATCAACCAATTCACGGCTTACTGTGTCTTGAAATGCAGGAAGTTTCGCGTAATGTGCTTCAGCATTTAATAATTCGTGCAATACGAACTGCATATCACGTAAGGGTGCTTTGTATTGTGGCATAGCGGGTTCCTCAATACTGGTTAAACCAGAGTTATAATCTTAGTCAATGTTTGATGTGCCCAAGAGCACCATTTGGTAGCGCTAATCGTGCAACAAGTTATAGTTCGGTACAAGCTTTTGCAGGTCATTTCTTAGTGACTGCTAAGTCAAAGTTTATGGTTCAACCTGCTTAAGCGTATAGATTGTAGGCGGTTTTTAGGCTTTTGAGTTAAACTGCTGATCTAAAATCGTAAGCAGCTGTGTAATTCAAAATGAATGCTCTTTGGCCATAAAAAAAGGCGCTTTGAAAGCGCCGATGAGGAAGAGGTTGATTATGTTGTTGCGTTGGCTTGGTGTTTGAACTGAGATTTATCTGGGGTAAAACGAACTTCACAAGTGCCTTCAATTACACGCTTATTCCATTGAACATTCACACGTTCTCCAATACGCTTACCTTGGCAGGCTTGTTCGATTTGCGCACGTTGAGCTTGATGTTCCTGACGCATTTGTTCACGTTGCTCTAAACGCTGTTCACGTTTAGCTTGCCATTCGGCACGTTGCTCTGGTGTTAGTGGTGTACGTTGCATATTATGACGGTGGTGGTCACGGTTCATCGACTGTTCTGCTGGAGTTGTCGATTGACAGGCAGCCAAACCTAAAATAGAACCGAGTAGAGTGGTCATCAATACAATTTTTGTCTTGTTCATTATTTTATCCAGCATGATCAGTTGAGATTCGATGGTTAAAGATTAGATAATAAAGATGAAGAAACAATGGAGAGTTTTTTTCGACCATGTTGGTTACAATCCATAAATAGAACACTATTGAGATTCAGCTTTTGAATGTTCGTCGCGTACCTTTAGCCTTACGCCTGTTTTTAACGGTATTACTTACAACCTTGTTGATCGCAACGATTAGCTTGGGGGTTTTGCATTGGACCATGCAAAAAAACTTTGCGCGTTATGTGGCCGATGTGGAAATGCAGAAGTTAGACCGTCTAATTGCCAATTTGGGCAATGTTTATACGGTTTATCATGACTGGGGTAATGCGATTCAGGCACAGATTCTGCAAATAGAAGGTACTGCCGCACCTGACGACTATGATCGATTATCGCAGTGGTGGTTACGTCGTCAGTATGATATTGCCTTACAGCAACGTTATTTTAATGACCATACTTTACTCAGCCTTTCTCCTACTTTGGCACAGAATAGTGTTGAGGTAAAAAATCGGCAGATATTTAACGACGAAGAATTAAAAATTCTCAAGCAAAACTTACCTTCAGAATATCAGCCTTTCGAAGGCTTACGTTTTCCTTTAAGCCCTCGTCAATTTCGTTTAAAGACGGATAGCAAAGAAGATAAACAAGAAAACAAACTTAATACAGCGCCTGTTGAACATGGTAAAAAACGCTTTGTTTCTATTCCTGATCGTTTAGGTTTAAGTTCACGTTTATCTTTATATGATGAAAACCAGCAGTTTATTGTAGGTGAGCCAGCGAGTGACCAAATTTCGTTCCGCCCAATTGTGGTTGGGGAAAAGGTGGTTGGTTATTTAGGTTTAAAACCTGTACTCGATCAGGACGATGCATCCAGTATCAATTTCTTTAGTAACCAAAAACGTTATTTGCTGTTGGTCTATGCATTAACGGTACTTTCAAGTCTGGTTGCTGCATTGTTGATGGCAACTTATTTTAAGAAGCCGATTCAACGCTTATTAAAAGCTACTTTAGAACTGACACATGGTAATTATCAGCATCAGGTCATGATCAAACGTAATGATGAACTGGGTGATTTATCTAATCAACTGAATCATTTGGCTGATATTTTACATCAGCATGAAGAATCACGCCGTCAATGGGTATCCGATACTTCACATGAACTAAAAACACCGTTGGCTGTATTGCAGGCACAGATCGAAGCGATGCAGGACGGGATTCGTAAAGCCACACCTGAACACCTTGATGCCATGATGCGTCAGGTGAGTACCTTGAAAAAGTTAACCCAAGATTTAGCCGATTTGGCACAAGCTGATGCACAACAGTTGAAATGCTATTTTGCGACGGTTAATTCTTGGGATGTAGTATTGCAAGAGGTTGAAAACTTTAAGTCTACCTTTGAGCAAAACCAGCTTGAAGTAACACTGTCAGGGGAAGGGGCTAGCTTATCTTTAGACAGAGACCGCTTTAAACAGATTATTGTCAATTTGTTGGGTAACTGTGTTCGATATACCGAGCAAGGTGGAAAAATACAGATTCACACTCAACAAAATGAGCAACAATGGATAATGTATGTTGATGATAGTCCATTGGGTGTGAATGATGAGCAACTGGCACGTTTAGGTGAACGTTTCTATCGTGTCGACGACTCGCGTACACGTAGCACTGGGGGTACCGGTTTAGGCTTAGCTTTATCATGTAAACTGGCACAAGCTTTAGGTGGTTCACTGACTTTCGACCATTCACCTCTAGGTGGGTTGCGTTGTGTGCTGACTTTCCCAAAACAGATTAAGTAACTTTTAAATCCTCTTTGGTGGGGGATGATGGATAGGATGAAGACCATGAAACATATTATGTTGGTTGAAGATGAAGTTGAACTCGCACAGTTGGTTCGTGACTATTTAGAAGCTGCTGGGTTTGAAGTCAGTATGTTTCATGATGGTCAAGATGCTTATACTCAGTTTCAGCAACGTAAACCAAGCTTAATGATTTTGGACTTGATGGTTCCGCGTATGGATGGTTTGACCATTTGCCGTAAAGTCCGTGAACAGTCTGATCTACCGATCATTATGGTGACTGCTCGTACTGAAGAAATTGACCGTGTATTAGGTTTGAACATGGGGGCAGATGACTATATCTGTAAGCCATTTAGTCCAAAAGAACTGGTTGCTCGTGTACAAGCTGTTTTACGCCGTTTGGAACGTAAGGCTGAGCCTGAACAAAATGATTTATTCCGTATTGATAAAGCGCAGCAACGGATTTGGTATCAACAAAAAGCACTGACTTTGACCCCGACTGAGTTTCGTTTATTGGAGTTGTTCTTGGAACACTTAGGTCAAGTTTATTCTCGTGCGCAATTACTTGATCATATTAACCCTGATAGCTTCGATGTTGCCGATCGCGTGATTGATAGTCATATTAAAAACCTGCGCCGTAAGATCACAGAAGCGGCAGATACGGGCAATCGTCATGAATGGATTCAGGCGGTGTATGGGGTAGGTTATCGCTTTGAATATCCAGATGAGTAACTAGATTTACGCTATCCTGTGATAAGCCTTGCGCTGCTACAACGTCTTGCACTGCTATAGTCGCCCTTGCGCCGCTTCAACGCGGCTCATATCCAAGAAAATATGGAACAGTTTCTACAGATGAGTTCGCCTCTTTTCCTTTGTATAGAGAAGCTGAAATAAGATGGATCTTGATGATGATAAGGGATGACGTACTGTAAAAAGTTTTATCCTGTGGATAACCACAGCGTTATCCACAGAAAATGTGGATAGTTTCGCAAAGCTATTGTAGAAATTATCTGCTGTTATGTGGTTAAGTGAAAAATAGGTATCTTCGCTACTAAAAAATATTACATTACTTTACAAAAGGTTGTGATGATATCAGCGCCGTAATTGAGATCAATTCTCTCTATAGAACTTATTCCCTGAATAAGCCTTGTTCGGTTTAATAAAAGCCGCTATCCACAGAATCGGTTTTAAACGCCTGTTTGATTATGGATGAATGATAATGGGCGTATGATCCGTGACCAATTGCCATATCTCATCCATATCTGAGTTAGTCACCGCAATACAACCCAGTGTCCAGTCTTTACGTGGCATATAGCTTGCGCTTGCAGGAAGTGATGTTGCCCGTGTTGGTACGGTGCCATGAATCATCACATCACCACCAGCGGATTGACCCTGCTGTTGGGCATAGGTGCGATCCACTTTATTCGGATAGGAGATGTGCAAAGACTTATAGTAAGCACTTTGAGGATTCCGCCAATCAATAGAATAAGTTCCCTCAGGTGTTTTACCATCACCTTCAAACTGTTTGTGTCCGATCGGATCAAAGCCTAAACGCATGGGATAGCTGCGAATGACTTCCTGTTGATGTTTCAATTGCAAAATGCGCTGGCTTTTAAACACTTCAATTGAAGTCACCGGTTTGTTTTTTTGAAGCTGTTGTATTTCATGGGCTGAAAGAGGTTGATGTGCTGAGCCTATTGTTGGGATAAACTTGCCATACTGGGAATAAGCCAGTCCCAATAACAGGATTAAAATCGCACATCCAATCATCAGCCCAATTTTCATAGATTTCTTCTTCTAAGATGAACAACTGACAGAAATTTCAGCTACATCGCTTGGTAAAGGCCCAGTATCTTGTTCCGTTTCTAAATCAGCTTGTTTTTGATAAGGTTGATTCAATAGCTTAAACAAACGATCGACTTCATTAAAGTCACCACGCTCCGCAAGTTCAATGGCTTTCTGTGCCATATGATTACGTAGAATATACTGTGGATTGACCTGCTGCATGATCTCATCCAAGGCATCAGTATCTTGATGTTGTCGGATATTTTGATAGCGGGTTAGGAAGTCATCAAACTGCTGGATATGAATACAATCATCTCTTAAGGCCTTGTAATCCTGTTGCTGCAAACGAAGAAAACTTTGCGTGTAATCTAGCTGCTCAGTTTGTAAAATACCAAGAAAGGCAAAACTACAATCTAGACTGTCTTTATGAAACTCTGGCAACCCCATCTTTTGGCATAGACCTTGACCATAATGTTGTAAAAAAGTCGGTTCAAATTTTTCTAAACATGCTGCTAGATCGAGTTTGAACTGTTCTTTGTTCTCTGTGGTCGCTAGGGGAATTAAGTTATTCAGCCATGTCCAAAGATTCCAATGACCAATACTCGGTTGGTTTTGATAGGTATAGCGTCCTTGATAGTCTGAGTGGTTGTTAATCCAATTCGGACGGAAGCGTTCCATAAAACCGTATGGACCAAAATCTAGGGTTGAACCGGTAATATTGAGATTATCGGTATTCATCACTCCATGTGCAAAACCGACCAATTGCCATTTAGCAATCATGATGGCGGTTCGCTCAATCACAGATTCAGCGAAAGCCAGAATTGGATTTTCAGCTTTTAGACATTCAGGATAATGCCATTCAATACATTTCTGGGTGAATTCAACCAAAAGCTCAGGGGCGTATTGATTGATCCACTCAAAATGCCCTAAACGAATATGACATTCGGATGTGCGCAATAACATTGCACCCAGCTCTAGGGTTTCGCGTTGTACGCCCTGAGTTGAACTGGTAAAACCAACCGCATGACTTGATGCAACGCCAAGGGCATTCAATGCATGACCCGCTAAATATTCACGAATCACTGAACGTAGGACGGCACGACCATCACCCATACGCGAGTAGGGGGTTGAACCTGCACCTTTGAGATGTAGATCAATCGTTTCACCTTGTTTATTTAGGATTTGCCCGATCAACAAACCGCGGCCATCTCCTAACTGTCCAGCCCATTGCCCAAACTGATGGCCTGCATAGACCATGGCGAGTGGGGGAAATTCAGCAAAGGTTTTTTGTCCGCTACAGATTTCAACCCAGTTGGCTTTATCTTCTTCGCTCCACTGCAATTCATCAGCCAATGCTTCATTAAAATGACCTGCTTTAGCACCACGCAATGGACTTGGCTGCTGCTGGTGATAGAGCTTAGGATTGAGGGAAGCATAGCGGGAATTGAATTGCATAACTGAAACATCAGAGAGAGCTGAATCATGACTATAGCAAAAATTAGTGTGAAATGGGGAATCGGAAGGAGGGGGAAAGATAGATGAACAGGCATAAAAAATGGCCTCTCTTGAGGCCATTTTTAGTTATCGATCGCTTATTCAGAAACAGGCGCTTTTTTGATATTGCGCATCAAGGTTTCTAAACATTCACGATGGTGACTTAAGCGATGTTCAAGCAATTGGAAATCAACTTTCAGTTTATGGTCCATTTGATGGATCTTTTCAGCCATCGCTGCTTTCTTCGCTTGAAGCTCTTGTTCTTTCAGCTTAGCCCAATCATTTAAAGTATGGGTGAAAGCTTCATATTCTTGTGCGATACGTTGTTTCATTTGCACGATGTCAGTATTCACATCATGACCATAAATTGCCAAGTCACGTTCAGCATATTTGAACTTCATCGCAAGCTCTGCTTTTTTGATATTAAAGCTCGGAATACGACGTAAATTTTTTGCTAAACCAAGTTTAGAGCTGGTCCAAATCAACCATTTGGTTGGATCATATTGCCACCATTTCACCCCGTTACGATAATCGTATTGGAAAATGTGGTGGTAGTTATGATAACCCTCACCCCAAGTGAAAATAGCTAACACGAAGTTGTCACGCGCTGTATTTTCATCAGTATAAGGACGTTTGCCCCACATATGGCATAGTGAGTTGATAAAGAAGGTGACATGATGGCTGATGATCAAACGTAATAAACCACCGAGTAAAATTACACCCCAGATATCGCCTGTCGCCCAACCAATCAAGCCTAATACACCAACGTGAACTGCGATCACCATTGGCACATAGTAGTTGTGTTGGAACATCACTAATTTGTCATTGAGCAAATCAGGTGCATTTTTAAAATCTGGTTTAGATGGGGAGTGATCGCGAATCATCCAACCTAAATGTGCATACCAAAAGCCACGTTTGATTGAATACGGGTCTTCATCAACATCATCGACATGGCGGTGATGGGTACGGTGACCTGAAGCCCAGAACAAAATACTGTTTTGAACAGCAAAGGTGCCGCCAATCATGAGTAAGATTTTAAGCGGTAATGCTGCCTCATAAGCACGATGTGCCCATAGACGGTGATAACCTGCTGTAATTCCTAGGCTACTGAGTGCCAATAGGAAAATCATACTCACCCATGCACTTACACTAAAATCATAATAATAGGCGTACAAAGGAATTAATATAGCAGCAAGAATTGGTGTTCCAATTAAGGTAATGCTAGCAGTCCAGTTAATGGGTGCTTTTTTGAGTGGGGCGGAAGTCATATCCGTCAGCGCTCCTAAAAACCTTGTTTGCACAAGATAATAAAACTAAACGAGATAGCAAAACCAATCATGACGATATATTGCTATTTTATCACTGATATTAGCATGCCCAAATCAATTAGCACTAGCATTATTCTACAGTTGTATCGAAAGAACAGTAACAGAATTCATTTGTAAAATTAATCAATGAATTAAAAGGTGAAATAAATCAATGTCTGAGCAAATTACCATGAAAAATCCCATTTTTTCTTTGAAGGCATTTTTTAACAAAACTTTAATATTCTCTGCTGCAGTCATGCTTGCAGCGTGCCAAAGCCAGCCAAAACCTGTGCAAAAAAACACCTTGCAACCCAAGCGAGTAACTCAGCCACCAGCAATGCAAGTGCGTAAGAGTACAGACGGTGTTCAGGATGTGGAATGGCAGATTACAACGATTCAGGGCAAGCGAGCATTGTTCTTTAATCAATATCCCAGTTTCTTGCTTAACTCTGTTTCAAAAATGGTGACAGGCCATACTGGGTGTAACAATATTTATGGTCGTTATAAATACGATTTCACCCAACGAAAACTAGATTTTGATGTGATGGCACAACATCAAAGCTGTAATCGTGCTTTAGCACAAGAAGCTGACTTGATGGACTCGATTCAACGGGTTGAGCGTTTCCAGTTGGATGGTGCAAACTTATATTTATTAGATGCAAAAGGGCAACGTCTTATTCAGGCGCAACGTAAAAAATAGAATAAAAAAGGCGGAATGTATTCCGCCTTTTGTTTACTTCAAGTGTTGCAACATCGTGGTGGGTACATCGGTAATCAAACCTTGAATGCCCAATCGCTGAAGGTGCTTGGCACGTTCAGCGTCATTCACCGTCCAGACGCTAATCTCAAGATTCGCTTGTTGAGTCCGTTGAATAATTTCATCTGTTGCCAAGGCATCTCCCCAACCAATTTGATTGCAGCCATATTGCTGTGCTAGTTCGATCGCATATTCACCAATTGGAATTTCCACCAATAGCCCACGTTTAAATGAACTGTGATGTTGTTGTAATGCCGCCAAAATTTTGACATCAAAACTGGTAATGGTTGCGCTCTTCTCAAACCCTTTTAAATCTTGATGCAGTTGATAGACCAAACGCTCAGCTGCTGCTTCATCTGCAACGGCCTTAATTTCAACTTCGATATGCTCAAAATCGGTTAAACAATCCAAAACATGCGGCAGGCTTGGTGTGTATTCTTCAAATGCCCATGCCTGCCATTGATGGCGATGATCGAATTGCTGAGCTTCTAATAAATTGCAGCTTTCAACCTGTTGTGAACGACCGGCAG
This sequence comes from Acinetobacter sp. C26M, assembly GCF_023702675.1. Lineage (NCBI taxonomy): Bacteria > Pseudomonadati > Pseudomonadota > Gammaproteobacteria > Moraxellales > Moraxellaceae > Acinetobacter > Acinetobacter sp. C26M. The sequence goes on along the minus strand of NZ_CP098478.1, from coordinate 3,301,843 downwards.
TACGAACAAAATCATCATCATGAATCACGACCAATTGATCATCTTTCAGTTGGCGCACATCAAATTCAACGGCACGTACACCTAAATCATGCAAATAGTGAAAACCACCCAAAGTGTTTTCAGGAGCTTCACCACGTGCACCACGATGACCAATAATTCGCATGTTTTTCTGCCTTTATTGAAAAATTACGCTTGATCGATACTGTCATTAATATTCTTTTGCCACAGCACTTCGCTACCACCTTCAGCACGTTGTAATGCACGTGAAGCAACGAACAACCAGTCCGATAAGCGATTCAGTAATTGTAATGCGGTTGCTTGAATATTTTGGTCACGATTATGTACTGACAACAAAGCACGTTCTGCACGACGGCAGACTGCACGGGCTTGATGTGCATAACTACAAGCTAAAGTGCCTGATGGCAAAATGAAATCTTTTAACATCGGCAGTGATTCATTCATGTGATCGATTTCTTTTTCAAGGAAATCAATACATACAGGTTGTAGTAGAAGATATTTTGGAATACACACTTCGCCACCTAAATCGAATAACCAATGCTGAATCAGGCTTAAGCTTTTATCCCAGTGGGCTTTATTTTCAATTTGGCTGTTACTGATTTGTGCGCGGAGCACGCCAATGGTTGCATTGAGTTCATCGACATCACCCAATGCTGCGATGCGTAAATCATCTTTGGCAACGCGTGAACCATCCCCTAAGCCAGTTGTGCCTGAGTCACCTGTACGGGTATAGATTTTGCTTAAACGATGTCCCATAGTTCTGTTTCTCTGATCCTGAAAATAAAAAGGGGATAATGTCGGTCAGAACATTACCCCGAAACTGGAGTTAAGAAAATATTTTTTATTATTTTATCATACGATTAATAACGGAATGTGACACCTGCAGAAGCTAGGCGACCACCGTTGATGTAGTAACTACCACTACCATAAGCGGTACGATATTTTGAATCACCTACATTTTGGATGTTCGCAAAAACATCTACATTTTTATTCACTTTGTATTGTCCATGCATGTCTACACGGAAGTGTCCAGGGATTTGAACATTGTCAAAAGCACTGTTGTCGTAATCACCATTCGCTAGCATTGTAGTCGAGAAGGTATATTGTTCATCGCTCCAACCTGCAGTCAAAGCAATATTTTGACGAGGACGACGACTTAAATCTTCATCATTTTTCTTGTCTTTAGCTCGAACATAGTTATAGCTTAAATTAGTAAACAGGTTTTCACCTTGCCATTTCACATACAGCTCACTACCTTCCATTTTAGCTTTTTCAACGTTACTCATTTGATTCAGAACGCCATCAAAAGCAATGAGATTATCTACTTCTGTAGTATAGAGAGATAAACCAGTTGAAATATTGTAAGCCAGTTTTTGGTCTAGACCGATTTCATAAGACAAACTTTCTTCTGGTTTAAGGTTTGGGTTACCGCCATAAGCATACATATCATTGAGTGTTGGAGCTTTAAAAGCTGAACCAATATTTGCATAAATACTAGTTAAAGGTAGCAATTGATAACGAACAGATCCTTGAGCAACAGTATGTGTACCGAATTTTTCATTGTCTTCTACACGGATACCAACTTGGGTGTTTAATCCTGCTTGATCATATTTGTGCTGGATATAATAACCTGTTGAATCAATATCCTCTTGATATGGCGTGCCATAGGAAATCACATCACCATCAATATTTCGGTGTGTTACACCAACGAGAAGCTTTTGATTTGGTGTAAAGCCCCATTGACCATAGATTTCAGATTCTTGTGTTTTACTATGCACAAAATCTATTGAATTATTTTGATCTAATTCATCTTTAAATTGAGAGAAACGGGCATGTACGGCTAAATTATCAAGAATATTTAAACGTCCTTTGACGTTAATGATTTCATTTTTAAAATCTTGAGAAACGAATTTGCCTGAGATATCGTAATCGCTAGAACCTTGGTTCTCACTATAATCAACCGAAGCCGCATATTGCTCTTTATCAACGCCAACTTTTGCACTATAGCCCTTTTGATCAAATGAGGCATCGGCTGCATTTTTTATCTCTTTTACAGGTGTCCCATCCGTTTCAAGGCGTTGCCCACGAATTTGTGCATAGAAACCATTTTCAGCCAGATCTGCACCTACTACAGATTTATAGGTTTTATTTTCACCTATTTCACCTGTTACAAATGCAGCGGTTTTTTCTGGTGTTTTAGAAATAAGTTGAACTACGCCTGAGATTGCATCAGTACCATATAAAACTGATGCAGGACCTTTTAATACTTCGATCTGCTTAATATCAGTTGTATCAATAAATGGTAAAGAGGCTGTGCCAGAAGTTGCTGAATTCAGGCGGACACCGTCTCTTAAAACAAGCGTTTGGTTTGAATTACCACCACGTAGGAAGATAGAAGCTGTCTGGCCATAGCCACCGCTTTGTACCATATTGATAGAAGCATCGGTTTGTAATAATTGTGGTAAAGATGCAATTGGTGACTGCTCAAGAATTTTCGGTTCAATAATATTGATTCGCGCAGGAACTTCACTGATTTTTTGTTCAGTACGAGATGCTGTCACAACAATTGTATCTAGCGTCGCAGTTTTATCGCTTGATTGATCTTGAGCAAAAGCAGGTGAAGAAAACCCCATCGCAATAGCGATAGCACAAACTAAACGAGTCGGTTGAAAAACAGTAGACATGATGTCGCTCCAGACATTCACCCGTCGTGAATGATAATGTGGAAATAAACAACAAGCAGGTCTCCGGACTTCACTATAATCATCAAATAAATGATGTTACTCATCATCTTCCCACATCATACCGATGCAGTGATTTGGCTTTGAGCTGAGATGAGTGATTCGGTGTTACCGTTGCGAGGGCAGTGTTGGACTTACACCAACTTCCCTATAAACAAAAGAATTTGCTTTAGACTTGTTGCAAGATTACGCAAAGTATAAAGTGTTAACGTTTTTTAAACAATTGCATTTCCGAATGAACTTTGCCCAAAGCAAGTCAAATTGGATTACAATGCGAAAGTTTCAAAAATATTCAGTTTAAATTGGACAGCTCATGCGCCAAAGCCAAATACGAACTCGCGCCAAGATTTGTGGAATTACCCGAGCACAAGATATCCAAGCCGTTGTAGAATCAGGGGCAGATGCGATTGGTTTTGTATTTTTTCCACCCAGTCCACGTCATGTCAGTATCGAGCAAGCCCAAAGCTTGGCAAAGCTGGTACCACCTTATGTGCAGCTGGTTGGTTTATTTGTAAATGCCAGTGCTGAACAAATACAAACGGTGCTTGATTCCGTTGCTTTGGATGTATTACAACTACATGGCGATGAAACGCCAGAACAATGCCAATTAATTGCAGCACACTGTAAACGCCGTTGGTATAAGGCCATTCAAGTCAAACCTGATTTAGATATTGTGGCTGAAATCCAGCGTTATCAAGCAGCGGGAGCCGGTGCCGTCTTGCTTGATGCATGGCATCCTGAACTGAAAGGCGGCACAGGGCACAGTTTTGACTGGACCCAATTCCCGCAACTTGAAATTCCACTCATTTTGGCAGGCGGATTAACCCCTGAAAATGTCAGTGAAGCTATTGATACTACAGCGGCATTTGCTGTAGATGTCAGCGGAGGCGTCGAGTCCGCAAAAGGTATAAAAGACCAACAACTGATTGAAAAATTTATGCAAGGAGTCCAACGTGGATCAGCAAAGCCTTAGTCAAAAAAATCAAGTGATTGACTACACCCAGTTTCCAGATGCTCAAGGGCATTTCGGTATTCATGGTGGACGTTTTGTATCCGAAACGCTGATGGCTGCACTTGAAGACCTCGAGAGTCTTTATGGTCGTATGAAGAATGATGCACAGTTTTTAGCGGAGTTTGACCGTGATCTTGCATTCTATGTTGGTCGTCCTAGCCCGCTTTATTATGCTGAACGATGGTCTCAGCACCTCGGCGGTGCGCAAATTTACCTGAAACGTGAAGACCTGAACCACACGGGTTCGCATAAGGTTAATAACACCATTGGTCAGGCTTTATTGGCAAAGCTATCGGGTAAGAAGCGTATCATTGCGGAAACAGGTGCTGGTCAACACGGTGTGGCGACAGCAACGATTGCGGCACGCTTGGGTATGGAATGTGTGGTGTACATGGGCGCTGAAGACGTGAAACGTCAGGCCATGAATGTCTATCGTATGCGTTTGTTGGGTGCAACGGTGGTGCCTGTGCAAAGTGGTTCAAAAACATTGAAAGATGCCATGAACGAAGCAATGCGTGACTGGGTAACCAATGTGGATAGCACCTATTATGTGATTGGTACTGTTGCAGGCCCACATCCATATCCGCAGCTGGTTCGTGATTTTCAGTCGATTATTGGTCGCGAAGCTCGCCAACAAATCCAACAACAAGCGGGGCGTTTGCCAGATGCTTTGGTGGCTTGTGTAGGTGGTGGTTCAAATGCGATGGGCTTGTTCTATCCATTCTTGAATGATCAAGACGTGAAAATGTACGGTGTTGAAGCCGCTGGTTATGGCATTGAAACGGGCAAACACTCTGCACCATTAAATGCTGGCCATGTGGGCGTGTTACATGGTAATCGTACTTACTTAATGTCTGATGAACAAGGGCAAATCATTGAAACACATAGTATTTCAGCAGGTTTAGACTATCCGGGTGTTGGGCCTGAGCATAGTTTCCTGAAAGACATGAACCGTGTTGAATATGTGCCAATCAATGATGATGAAGCTTTACAAGGTTTCCGTGATCTCACTCAAATCGAAGGAATTATTCCTGCGCTTGAAAGCTCACATGCCATGGCTTATGTCACTAAACTCGCGCCAACCATGTCGAAAGATCAAATCATTATTGCAACAGTTTCAGGTCGTGGCGATAAAGACTTGATGACGGTTGCGCGTATTGATGGTGTTGAAATGGTCGAGATGTAAGTTTTCAAAATGCCAAGTTTGTTTATGGTGATGTTGGGTGGCCGACATGCAAAGGCCAATACTGAAGTGCATGATGTGGTGATGGCAATAGGTGAATCATTGTCTGAAGTCATACCTCAGCTCAAACAGGCTTGGTTTGGTGAATCGAAAGGCTTACATATAGATGCTTGGGCACAGATTTCAGGTGTTCAATCACAAGGTGTGAATTATCAAATTCAGTTTTCCGATGCCGCACCGGCGGCTTTGGATGAAAAATTATATTTGATTAATCTAGGTGGATATTCACTTAACGCTTTTGGTGAATTACATAGCTATCATTTAGTCGTTGCACCTGATGCAGTGATTGCAAAACAGTTAGGTAAACAATTTATCGAACAAGATTGGCATAAACCGCATACCGATCGTGTCGTGGATGTCGATGATTGCATTCCAATTGATCATGTTGCGGGGCGTTATATTCATTTAGTTCAAGGTGAGTTTAATCCTACAGTTTGGGAAAATACTTATCTGACTTTGGATTGATCAGTAGTAAAAATGAAAATAGGGAAGCAATTGCTTCCCTATTTTTTTATTGCGTATGCGGTTAATGAAGTACTTTGATTCGATCTGTTTTAGGTGCCGTCAGTAGAGAATGCTGCGCCACATATTTTTCTAATGCATCGATATCTTGTCCGCCACCGACTGGATTTTTACCTTCTTTTAATACCGTGAAGTTATCACCGCCATCGGCAAGGAAACTGTTCACCGTCACGCGGTAAACCTTACTATCCACGAGTGCTTGTCCTGCAACTAAGATATTGCTGGCGCGTGGAGAAGCCGATGTATCTTTCTTATACGAATAACTGAACTCTTTAGATGGCTGTAAGATACGAACTGTGGCTGTGTTTGCACCTGACCATTGCTGTTCTAACACATCACGAATCTGCTTGCCTGTCAGACTAAGAGTCACGATCGAATTACCAAAAGGCTGTACCGTAAAGACATCACCAAAGGTGATCTGATTGCTGCTATTTACCAATAAATCGGCACGAACACCGCCTGGATTCATCAAAGTAAAGTCAGAGCCTTGATTACTTGCTGTTAATGCCATGGCTTGTTGCGCATCGGCAATCAAATTACCAAGTGGGCTTTCACCGCTTTCGGTGGCATTACGATTAATGACACCATTGGCTGTACCGACCACACGGGCTGAAATGGTTGTGACGGCTTGGCGATATTTATCCAGAATTGCCTCGATGCTTGGCGTCTTATTGAATTTTTCATATAGATTGGTCAAGCCTACCGTGGTTGTGCCAGAGCTATAGGCTTCACTTTGAATCGGAACTTGCTTGGCATCTTTTTTAATCACATTACCTGTTTTGCCATCTAGTTCTAACTGAATGTTGGTAATGGCTGTGCCGTATTGACCCGCAGAAGTAAGTAAAAACGGTTTTTGTGGATTCTTGGTGGCATAATCACAGATATAAGATTGATGGGTATGACCTGAAACGACTACATCAACCGCTGGGTCTAAACGATCGAGGATACCGAGTAATGGACCACTGAGACCATCACAAGTTTTCTTATTAAATTTGGTACTTGGTGCCACACCTTCATGCACTACCACGACAATCGCTTCGATTCCTTGTTTTTTTAACTCAGGAATTAGGGCATTGACCGTATCCGCTTCATCATTAAAGTTAACATCTTTAATACCAGCAGCTGAGACAATACTTGGTGTCGCTTTCAGGGTCATGCCAATAAAGGCAACAGGAATGCCACCATAGCTTTTGACTTTATAAGCAGGGAATAGGGTTTTCTTGGAATCATTCTTCATTGAAACATTGGCGGCCAAGAAATTGAATTTTGCACCCTCAAATTTGGTATTGATTTGGCAGGGCTTTGCACTGGTATATTGTTGACAGCCACCATTTTGCAAACGACGTAATTCATCTGTCCCGCGGTCAAATTCATGATTACCAACCGCATTGAAATCAATCTGAATGTCATTCATGGCTTCAATGGTGGGTTCATCCAAGAACAGCGATGAAGTGAGTGGGGAAGCGCTAATTAAGTCACCCGCTGAAACCACCGCATTATTGGGGTATTGAGCACGTAGCTTTTTAATGGCATCGGCAAAATAACTGACGCCACCAACAGGAATGCGTACGGTTTTACTGTTATCACTGGGATCATCTGCTTCAATAAAACGTTTTGGTGGTTCTAAATTACCGTGAAAGTCGTTAAACGCAAGGATGTTGATATTCTGATTTTTGCGTTCAACTGTTGGCGTTTCGTTATTATCATCATTGTCATTACAAGCTGTTAAAGCCAGCATCATGAGACAGAGTACGTTTGCTTTTAATAGTCTATGAGTCATCATGGTTTTTGATCGGGTGGTATAAGATTGTTTTTAAAATAAAACTTCTGTATGAATATTTGATGAAATAGTGAGCTAAAAAGTATTGTTCAGAATTTTAAAATTGCTGGAAAAAATATGTGGTAATTAGAATTTTCCAACATAAAAATAGTAGTAAATTTGATCACTTACAGTCTATTATGGGCGTAGATGCGACTCAGCAATCATGGAATAGAAAATGGATTTGATACAAGCCAATGGTCAACCGCGTTATGGGCGTTTTGAGCAAGTACCTTCGCGCATTAACTTGGATGACTATATTTATAAAACACCTTATGGTCAGGTGTTAACAGGTTGGCGCAAACAGCTTAAATATAAAAAATTTAAATTCTGTGGTTTGCAGCATGAGCATTACAGCATTGGGGTCGCAATTGTTGATTTATCTTGGGCAGGGCATGGTTTTTTCTATGTCTACGACCATCAGTCAGAGAAAGTGATTGAGTGGAATGCGATTCAGCCATTGGCTTTAAAGACTCAATTGGATGAACAACCTTTATTTAGTCAAAGTCATTTTAAAAAATCGGCTTATCAATTCGATATGCAACATGCCAATGGGGTGCGCTATATCCAAGTGACCAAACATGGTGAAGTACAACTGAAAGCCCGAATTTTTTGTGCGGGCACGGATGCTTTAAGTTTGTGTAGCCCGACGGGGATTAATGGTTGGACTTATACCCAGAAGCAAACCACATTGGCGGTTGAGGGATTCTTTATCAGCCCAGATCGACAACAGATTGAATTTAATGCGCAGAGCCTTGCAGCTTTGGATGATACCTGTGGCTTTTTGCGTCCTGAAACAGCTTGGTTCTGGTTGTCTTGCCAGTTCCGTGATGCACAGGACCGTCGGATTGGGTTGAATCTTGCATCGGGAGTCAATGAAAGTTTTGGTAATGAAAATGCCTTGTGGGTGAATGGTCGTTTGTATCCACTGACGGATGTTTTATTTGAACAGCAAAATGAAACGACGTGGTCGATTCGTTCATTGGGCGGATGTTTGAATTTGGTTGTCGAAACAGGCTGGTGCCGTTTTGAAAATATTAATTTACGGTTGATCGGTAGTCAGTTTAATCAATGGCAGGCGAAGGTCAGTGGCACCATTGCACATGAACAGGTCGAGCTGGTGGCGTTGGATCAGCAATATGGTTTATTAGAACAGCATTATGCGAAGTGGTGATATGTAAAATTTAGAGGTTTTTACGCATAAAATGAATAGAGTTTTTTTTATACTATTACTAGTAGCATCTCTTCATGTATTAGCTGAACAACCTATGCAATCTGCTCTAATGGATTATGAGAATTGCAATCAAGCTGGAACTTGGTGTTCAAGAACCAAAGTTGATTATTATATTGAAGATGGCAAAAAAATTGCAGTTGTGAATACTGAATCTGAAGCTAATTCAGATTTATTACTAAATTTAGATCACTTTTATAGAAAGGAATGTATGGCTGAAATGGGAATAGCAGAAAACGAATCTATTCCTAAAGCTAAATTTAAGCAATGGGGTGGCTGTGTGGTAGATAGACTAGATAATGCAATTCAACATAGAAATAAGGAAAATCTAGACTATTTAGAAAAAACTAAGAATATTTTTAAGTAAAAATTTATCTTTATATACTTAACTCCTTATACCTTTAATTAAGTATAAGGAGATTTAAAATATATATTTTTAAAGCCCAGCTTGCCAGAACGCTTCACCTGCCGCAATTGGATCATTGGTTTTGGCTAAAGTATCAATCCAGACATCATACTGGCGAATAACCGGATGTTGATTTGGATGGAAATCCTTTTTAAACCAGTCGCTATATTGTGCTCTTTTCGCTGTTAAAATCCCGTTACGACCAAAGAACCAAGGCAAACCTTTACGTGCCATATCAAAACGTTGTCTTAAATTAAAACCATCGGTTTTGAGCATCACATCAGTACGATACAAGGTAAAGCCAAACATCATCACTGTGGTGAACACCAAGGCAAAGCGACGGGTTGCTTCTGGCACTTCACCGACTTCACGCATTACATCAAAGGCGACATCGCGATGCTCCATTTCTTCAATCGCATGCCAAGCAAAAAGCGCACGTACAAAGGGATCAGCTTCCGCCAAAGTTGCTTTTTTGCTATAGAAAGTATCCGCCATCAGCGCAGTTAAATGCTCGGCTGCTGCGGTCATGGCAATGTTGTATTGTGGTGAGCGATTCTTGAGTTCAAATCTAAAAATTTTCTTTAAACGCGTTGTGAACTGATCTACAGGCATTCCTTGATCTTTCATGACTTGGTTCATTTTGTCATGGGCAATACCATGTTGTGCTTCCTGACGGATAAAATCAGCAACACGTTCCTGCAAGTCTGGATCATCAATTTTGTCACGGAATAAACGGACACATTCAATAAAGTAACGTTCGCCATCAGGGAAGGTGAGGCTTAAAGCATCAAACATACGAGTACGGAACGGATCACCCCCAAACCAGAAGCGCGGCGCTTGGTCGAGGTGGAAGTCCAATTTGGTTCTGACAACAGGATCAACTTGATAGGAAACATGTGCATTCATCTTGACTATTCCTTGTTTTTCTTCATGAACTCAGTATGGAAAAAGTCCGATGAAATGTTTTGACAGTTACAGCCAAGTTTTATACAAATAACGACAGCTCAGGATGAGATTGACCCATGTCAGTTAAAATAATCATTGGATATTTGCGTTTGTTTAATCGTGTTTTGCAACAGGAACAAATTGATTTGTCTAAAGTTGTTGCACCTGAACTTTGGCAAGCCTTTCAAGCCTGTCTGGAAAACCCCGATGAGCGTGACTTTGATGTCGAACGCTACGCCTTGTTATTACAGGCTGCTCAAGCACACTTTACTCGTCCGATTACTTTGGTGTTGGCCGAGCATGCCAATTTGCAAGATTTGGGTTTGATGGGCTATTTGGCATCGACCAGTATTGATCTACAACAAGCACTTCAATTATTACAACGCTATTATTCGCTAGTATTTAAGCAAACCAATTTAGAACAACTCGATGTGCAGCAATTTTCTGAATATATTCAAATTGTTTGGAGTGCATCCTATAGCGATTATCGAGAAATGTATGAGCTCAATCTGGCCTTGATCTTTAAAATTTCACAATCGATCGTGCAGGATGCTTTAGTGCCACCGCAGATGATTCAATTTGGTTATGCACCGCATACAGCGCTTTATCATTTTGAAAAATTCTATGGTTGTCCGATTCAGATTCAGCAGGGGCAGTATGCGATTCGTTTTTCCAATCAAATTTTAAAGGCAAAAAGTATTGCTGCCGATCTGCAACTGAATCAAGTGTTATCCACTCAAGCACAGCATTCATTGAATAGCGTGAGTTCTTTTGAAATCCAACAGCAGCAATTTCGTCAAAAAATACATGGCTTTATCGAGCAAGGTTTATTGCAGCAGGAAGAGGTGTTGCAAAGTTATGTGGCAAAGCGTTTGCATTGTTCGGAACGAACGCTACAACGTCAGCTTAAAGCCTATGAGCTAAATTTTCAGGATGTGCTGGATCAATATCGTTTGGAGCAAAGCAAGCTGTATTTGCAGCAAGGTAAATCTTTTTCTGAGATTGCGGAGCGGTTGAATTATGCCGATCAGAGTGCGTTTGGACGGGCATTTAAGCGTTGGACAGGAGTTACTCCCAAACAGTTTTTAAAGTCTCTTTAGTTGGGAATAAGAAAAATCTCTTATTTCTTATTGGATGAGTATTCTGTATTTACATTCGAGACAGGCGGCATGGATGCCGCCTTGTTGGACTGCGGTAACAAGGATGTACCGTCAGTCCAACAGAGGATTTTTGCTTACTTTTCATCCTTGAAAAGTAAGGTATTACCTAGAGCGAACGTTTCCAATACTTCACAGCTTATGACGGTAATGTGAACTTATTTAAAGATCCATAGTATTGATTTAGCTATAAAAATATTATAAAGAGAGAAATAGATAGAAATGTCCTAGCGCACTTTTAAACGTGGATAATTAAAGACAATTGCGAGGACTGCGCAAATTGCAAGGATCCAGCAATAATAAATATTGCCAATCAACTCGACTGGAGAGAGTTTGGCAATCGAACAGGCCAACAGTAATTGCGCGCCGTAGGGGATAATCCCTTGAACCACGCACGAGAAAATATCAAGCAAAGCCGCACTGCGCTTAGGATCAACCCCATATTCTCTTGCCACTTCACGTGCCATATCGCCAGATAAAATAATTGCCACGGTGTTATTGGCGACAAAGAGATTCGAGAATACCACGAGAAAACTAATGCCTAATTCACCAGCACGTTGTTTACCGAATTTGAAGAGGCGTGTAATGGCGTAAATACGTTGGATCAACCATTGTAAACCACCTTCTTTCTGCATCAAAGTAGATAGTCCACCAAGCAACATGGAAAGTAATGCCACCTCAAACATGCCGACAAAGCCATCATAAATCGCACTATTCAGTTTGAGGATATCAAAATCTGGCTTTTCAATTAGACCCATTAGCCCTGATAAAATCACCCCAATCATCAGCACTGCTAGGACATGTAGGCGGGTAAAAGCGAGGAAAAACACAGCCAGATAAGGCAAAATCAGCCAGAGATCATAAGGTGTTGATTGAATCGCTTCCGCCTCATGGCTCATCGAGATATAGACCAATAAGGTAATAATGGCCGCAGGGAGTGCAATCCAGACATTGACTCTAAACTTATCTCTAAGCTCAACATTTTGGCTACGAGTTGCAGCAATGGTAGTATCTGAGATCATGGATAAATTGTCGCCAAACATCGCGCCACCGACTACGGCACCAATGGCATAGACAGTTGCAATATCAGTGGCTTGGGCAAAACCAAAGGCGATTGGGGCACAGGCGGCAATGGTGCCCATTGATGTTCCCATTGCTGTTGCAATAAACGCGGCAATGATAAACAGCATGGGTAAGACAAATTCTGGTGAAATAAGCGAAAGCCCTAACTGTACCGTTGCATCGACACTGCCAATGGCACTGGAGACACTGGCAAAAGCACCTGCCAGCATAAATACCATAAACATCAGAATCAGATTGGGGTGACTGGCACCTTGCAAAAATTCTTCAATTGCTGCATTTAGTTTTTGTTTATATAACAACAAAGCCAAAATCACGGCTGGAATGGCTGCAACAGGTGCTTTGACTTGATAGAAGGCAAATTCTGTCCCAATTATTGAATGATAGACACCACTCCCGAGAAAGATGATCAAAAATACCAATAGCGGTAGCAAAGCAAGGGCATTGCTTTGTACTTTTTCCTGAGAGTGGGCAGACATAAAAATAAAAAGAAAACTTAAAAATTGCGGCTAGTATAAAGGAGCTTGGCTGATTTCTAAAATGCTATGCGATAAGCCCAAAATTAGGAAGCTTTGATCATTGAGAAAAAACTCAAAATATAGATAAATGTAGCAAGGCTGTTGTAAGTAGCAAGATTCACTGTCGCAATCACGTCAAACTCTGTTCAATGAACAAAAAATAGCGTTACAATGCAGTGTTTTTGTATGACTACAAACAACTCCTTAATTTATATAAATCAGGAAAGCATAATCCTATGTCACGTCTTGCCACTCGTTTTGAACAGCTTAAATCTCAGCAACGTAAAGCGCTTGTTTCTTATGTTATGGCAGGTGACCCGCATCCACAGGTAACCGTTCCATTGCTTCACCAAATGGTTGAAGCAGGTGTCGATGTCATTGAACTGGGTCTACCATTCTCTGACCCGATGGCAGATGGCCCTGTGATTGCTTTAGCCGCAGAGCGTGCTTTGGCAGGTGGAACCAATACCTTAGATGCATTGGATATGGTGAAAGCCTTTCGTGAAAAAGACCAAACGACACCAGTGGTATTGATGGGATATTTAAATCCTGTCGAAGTCATTGGTTATGAAAAGTTTGTTGCTTATGCGAAAGACTGTGGTGTTGATGGGGTACTTTTGGTGGACTTACCACCAGAAGAGTCTAAGCAATTAGGTGAAGTTCTTAAACAGAATGGAATGGATCAGATCTTCTTGCTTGCACCTACTTCAACAGACCAACGTATCCAACATGTGGTCAATCAGGCGAGCGGCTTTGTTTACTATGTGTCCCTCAAAGGTGTGACAGGTGCAGCAACTTTAGATACCTCTGAAGCAGCAGAGCGTATTGCAAAAATTAAGTCTAAAACCAATGTGCCAGTAGGCGTTGGCTTCGGGATTAGTGATGCTGCGTCTGCAAAAGCAATGGGTCAAGTTGCCGATGCCGTGATTGTAGGAAGTGCTTTCGTTAAATCTTTTGCGACATTGCCAGCGGATGAAGCTGCGCAACAGACGGTGAATAAAGTGAAGGAGCTTCGAGCTGCGCTCGATGAGTTAGTATGAGTCAAGAGTTAACATCAGGGAAGGTTCTTAACCCTTCAACACCTTGGACTGAGCGTCATGTCCCTGGTATTCAGGTTGCAGATCAACAACAGATATTTAAAGCGACCTTTACTGAGCCTACGATTGAATGTCCTGAGTGTCATGCGCTGGTAACACGTACTGCAATGTCATTTAATGCTTATGTCTGTCCTCAGTGTGATGAGCACTTACATATGCGTGCGCGTGATCGTTTGAACTGGTTCTTTGATCAAGTCAATGGTGAGTTAGGTCAGGAATTTAATCCCAAAGATCCATTAAAATTTGTAGATAGCAGACCTTATCCAGATCGTATTCGTGAAGCACAAGACAAAACAGATGAAACCGAAGCACTTGTGGTGATGCAGGGGTCGTTGAAAGGCCTAGATCTGATTGCGTGTGCCTTTGAGTTTGATTTTATGGCGGGTTCAATGGGTACAGTCGTTGGTGACCGTTTTGTGCAGGCCGCTGAACGTGCAATCGCATTGCACCAACCGATGATCTGTTTTGCTGCTTCTGGCGGTGCACGTATGCAGGAAGGCATGTTGTCTTTGATGCAGATGGCGCGTACTGCGGCTGCAATCCAGAAAATGAAAGAAGCACGTGTTCCATACTTGGTGGTATTAACCCATCCTGTATACGGTGGTGTAACGGCATCATTGGCGATGCTTGGCGATGTACATATTGCTGAACCGAAAGCCATGATTGGCTTTGCTGGTAAACGTGTGATTGAACAGACGGTTCGTGAAAAACTGGAAGAGCCGTTCCAACGTGCAGAATATTTGCTTGATCATGGTGTGGTCGATCAAATTGTTCATCGTCATGCATTACGTGATACTGTATACCGACTTGTCGCTAAGCTGATGAATTTACCTTGAAACCACTTGCACCACATTCAACAGATACACTAACAACATGGCTCGATTATTGGGGCCATGTTCATGTTACAGGCATTGATTTAGGTTTAGAACGTGTCATTCCTGTTGCTGAAAAACTGGATGTGATGCGACCTCAAGCGAAGGTATTTACTGTCGCTGGAACCAATGGTAAAGGTTCAACCACCACAACTTTGGCTGCGATTTTAAATGCGCAAGGCTATAAGGTTGGTCTGTATCAATCACCGCATATTTATCGTTTTAATGAACGCGTTAAATTGGCAGGTACGGAGGTTGATGATCAAAGTCTGGTTGATGCTTTTGTTTTGGTGGATCAAGCCCGACGTGAATGTGGTTTGAGTTTGTCTTTTTTTGAAGCAACCACATTGGCTGCTTTTTTGATTTTTAAACAACAACAATGTGATGTTTGGGTACTTGAAGTCGGTCTAGGCGGTCGTCTTGATGTGGTCAATGTGATTGATCCTGATATTGCTGTGATTACCAATATTGGTTTAGATCATATAGATTGGCTCGGTGACACCGTAGAAAAAATCGCATTTGAAAAAGCAGGGATTATTCGTCCGAATATTCCAGTAGTGTTTGCTGGTCAGCAACAATTGCCGCAAGCCATTCAAGATAAAGTGGTTGAAACCCAAGCGCAGCTATATGCCTTGAATCGGGATTATTTTTACCAGTTCAATGATGATGGCCAAACTTGGTCATTTGCTTCTTCTGGCACAACCTTACAGCTTCCTGTTGGACAGCTAGCACTCGACAATATTTCTACCGCAGTTGCCGCTGTATTGGCGAGTGGTATTGAGGTTTCGCAAGCAGCGATTGCAACAGGTATCCAACAAGCACGTTTACAAGGTCGTTTTGAAATACGACAAATCCAAGATAAAACCGTGATTTTTGATGCTGGGCATAATGCGCATGGCGTCGAATTTTTATTGAAGCAGTTGCGAAAATTCTTAAAATACAATAAACAGTACACAGATGTTGTTGCAGTATTTTCAATGCTGGCCGATAAAGACATTCCATCGGTCACTGATTTACTAAAAACAACAGTAAAAGATTGGTTTATTGCTAATTTAGATGTGCCTAGAGCCGCACCAGTGCAACAGATACATGATGCATTGCAAGGGCAACAGGTATACGAGTTCGGCAGTATCCAGCAAGCGTTTGAAACTGTGCTGAAACAAAGTAATAACAATCAGCTGATTTTAGTCTGTGGTTCGTTTCATACTTTAGAAGCGGTCTGGGAGTATTTAGAAGAATGTCGATGAATAACAAACAACGTTGGATGGGCGGCGTTGTTCTACTCGGTGGTGGTGTTTTATTAGCTGCATTGCTGTTAAAGGGCAATGATGAAATTGAGCAAGATCACACGCAAGCTCCAGTTACTCATCCGATTCCCAAAACTGAGTCTAAACCGAAAACGGCACAGCCAGCTCAAGACAGCGAAATGGTGTCATTACAACCATTGGCTGTCGATGTGGAAACAGAAAAGCGTTTACTGGAAGAACAGCGTCGATCACGTGAAAAAGCAGTGGCTGAACAAGAAGCACGTGCAGCTGAATTCTTAAAGATGCAGCAACAGGCCGAAGCAGCAGCAGCACGTAAAGCTGCAGAAGAATATGCAGCGATTAATGCACGTCGTACTGCAGCTCAGGAAAGCTCGGATAATATTCCACCCGAATTAGTTGAAGACGAAAAAGCCAAGGCACAGCGTCTTGCTGAAGAAAAGCGTAAAGCCGATGAAAAGAAGCGTGCTGAGCAGCAAAAAACAGATCAACAGAAGTCTGATGCTGAAAAGAAGTTAGCGGAAGATAAACGTAAAGCTGATGCGGATAAGAAAGCAGCAGAAGACAAGCGTAAAGCCGAAGCTGACAAGAAAGCAGCTGAAGATAAGCGTAAAGCCGAAGCTGACAAGAAAGCAGCAGAAGATAAGCGTAAAGCCGAAGCTGATAAGAAAGCCGCTGAAGATAAACGTAAAGCTGATGCGGATAAGAAAGCAGCAGAAGAAAAGCGTAAAGCTGAAGCCGATAAGAAAGCCGAAGCTGAAAAAGCGCGTGATCTGATGGAAAATGGTGATAAAAAATGGATGGTACAAGTAGCCTTAGCTGCGAACCAAGCCAATGCAGATGCCGTTGTTTCTAAGTTGCGTGCCAAAGGTTATAAAGTGACCACTAGTCCGACGTCTAAAGGGATTCGTATTATGGTTGGTCCAGCCAAAGACCGCGATGTAGCTGATGCAACCCGTAAGAAAATTACAACGGATGAAAGCTTAAATATGAAATCAGCTTGGGTGATTGATTGGGTTCCGCTTGACCAGCGATAAATATCTAATCATCCTCTAATCAAATCAGGAACACGTCACAGGCTTTATTGGGGCTGTGCGTGTTCCATTAAAATTACAATAGGGGACTGATGAGATGATGAATACAACGATCAGAATATTAGAACAATTTGTTTTTGAGCATGATTCTGTTGTTAGTGCACTCTCTGGTGTTGCTTGTGTTGGGGAAGATCTCTATTTTGTTGGTGACGATGTCCGTTATTTATTAAAAACTAATCGAAACAATAAAATGGTCAGTGCAACAGTTTTTGAAAAAGTTCCCTTATCTGAACCGTCCGAACAAATACCACTTGTTGCATTGAGCAAAGCAAAAAAACCTGATTTTGAAGCACTAAGTTGCATAAGCCTGGATGGGCAACAGCAACTACTGGTGATGGGATCAGGTTCTACCGAAAATCGGAAACAAGCATTACTTTATAATCCATTTAACAATCAAATTAGCATTTTTCTGGATGCGATCGATTATCACTTTTTAGAAGACAGTGTCGAATTAACGGGTGGAGCTGAACTGAATATAGAAGCTGTATGTTCGGATCATCGTCATCTCTACATTTTTCAACGTGGCAACATTAATCGCCATCATGGTGTTTTAGTCTTTGATTTAGTCAAAATTCAAGCAGGAGAACCGTTAGAAAGTGCGCTTATCAACTCGCTTAATCTCAATTTGCCTGAGATTGAGGGTGCTGCAAGTGGGATTTCTGATGCCTATTTTTTTGTGGATAAAAATCTAATTGTTGCCACGGCAGCGGTTGAGCAAACCTTAAATACCTATGACGATGGGGATGTGCTGGGTAGTTTTATTTTAGTGTTCACGCCAGATGGGAACGCTTTGTCTAGTCATCTGATTCAGGATGTGGAAGGAAAAACGCTACCGATTAAAGTTGAAGGAATTACTTGGTTAGAATCGAGACCTGATGGTGAAGTTTTTTTATTGGTTACGGATAGTGATGGCGGTGATTCTGAAATTTTGAAAGTACTGCTAAACAGTTCTGCTTTTGCCAAGTCGGGAGATTAGGGGGAGCTCGGTCTGTTGATCATGCAATTTTAAACAGTCGTAGTTTGCAGGCTGGTTGACCATTTCAGGCAAGCTCTATCTGCTAAGTAGATAGAGCTTCATCTCAAAAATCAATGTTTTAACTAGATGGATTCGACAGTTGTTGTTGAATCCATTTTACATTTTCAGGCGTAAATAAGTGATCAATGTTTTTCCAGATCACATGGAAGCCATAGCCCCCCTGTTTCATTTCTTTAACTGCATCTTCAGTCGACCAGTTTTCAAAAATAATCCGATACATGGCAATGGTTGCTCCGGTACGATCTGAGCCATGATAACAATGTACTAAAATTTTATGATTGTTTTGTTTAGCTGTTTGAATCGCTTGCATGGTCTGCAATAGGTCTTGACGATTGATGGCCCATGTATAAATCGGAATATGCACTAGATTAAAAGGTTGATCTTTTAAAACTTTGGCATCTTCATTTCTGGCTCTGAGATTGATGACCGTATCAATATTATATTGTTTTAGGCTTGGAATGAGCTCATTGCTGGGCTGATCACTACGAAATACATCATTGCTAATTTGATAAAAATTATGCGTATGAGAAATGAGTGTTCCCCAATTTTTTGGGCGTTGTTCATCATCCAAACTTGGGTGTTTCATGCACCCACCAAGTGTTAATGTTGAAACAAGAGCAACGGTAATGAGTGTTTTTTTCATATGCTTTACTGATAACGATTGAATTCGACTGGATCGTGCGCACAAATTAACTCAATGCTTGGTTCATGTTGAGCTAGATATTGTAACTGTTTCAGGTTTTGCAAACGCAGTTGGTTCTCTTCCGCGAGTAATCGTTCGGTGAGGTCCAGGGCTCTGAGTTTATTTTTCGGATTGAGTTCCAAATGGGTGTAATAGGCATCACCACAGAATAGAACCCATCCATCTGCCTTTTTAATTGCAATCCCACAGTGTCCAGCGGTATGCCCAATCAGTGGAATCATCAGAATTTCATCTTGAAATAGAGGTAATCCTTTGACTTTTTGGAGGTTGAACCATGGCTCTCCATTGTTATGTTCAGCAAAGCTCCAATGACGATGTTGTTTAAATTGTTCTGTCTTATAGCGTAGTTTGCCTTTTGTTGTGAGTGATTGGGTAGCATTAAATTCCGCAGCTAAGAGATGTACGGTAGCATTTGGGAAATCAGAAATTCCACCCGCATGGTCAAAATCTAGATGGGTCACAAAAATATGTTTTACGTCACTCGGGTTAAAACCGAGTTGCTGTATTTGTTGAATGGCAGTTAATTTTAAATTCGGTACAATTGAACCGAATTGTTTGAGCAAACGGCCTAAACGTTGTTCGGTATGTAAATAATCTTGAAGCCCCAGACCTGTGTCAATTAAGACTAAACCACGATCAGTTTCAATCAATAGGCAATGACAAACGAGGTGTGCTTTCCAGCCTTTTTGTCCAAATAAAGGGGCACAAACAGGGCAGAAGCTTCCACAGTGCAGATGGTGGATATTGTAGATCATGGTGCTGTTTTTATTGTGTGGCGGATCGAATTATTCTTATAACCTATTGATTCAGGAATACCAAAACAAATTTCAATTGCACATAAAAAAGCCTATCAAATGGATAGGCTTGATGTTTGTTCTTCAATCTTTTCAGGAACGAGCGTTGCTCGTCTTTATTGCTACGCACTTCGTTTGTCTTGCACTTTGCTTGAAGCCTTTAATCGGCTTCAATCTTTTAATTCACAGCATAGCTGTTCATCTTCTTGCGAAGCTTTAGTCGCTTCTCAGGAACGAGCGTTGCTCGTCTTTATTGCTACGCACTTCGTTTGTCTTGCACTTCGCTTGAAGCCTTTAATCGGCTTCAATCCCTTAATTCACAGCATAGCTGCTCATCTTGCGTTTCGGAACGAGCGTTGCTCGTTTGATCCTCACTCAGGCTGTGGGGTCAATCGTAAATAAGGTTTGACTGCCTTGTAGCCTTTCGGGAAGCGTTGTTTGATTTCTTCCTCATCTTTCAAGGACGGTACAATGACCACATCTTCACCATGTTGCCAGTTGGCAGGGGTTGCCACTTTATGCTTGTCGGTTAGTTGCAGTGAGTCGACTACACGGAGTACTTCATTAAAATTACGACCTGTTGATGCTGGGTAGGTAATAATCAAGCGAACTTTTTTGTTCGGGTCAATAATTACCAATGAACGCACTGTTAAGGTCTCACTGGCATTTGGATGAATAAACTCATACAGCTCAGAAACTTTACGGTCTTTGTCGGCAATGATTGGAAAATTAACAGTAGTATTCTGTGTTTCGTTGATGTCTTGAATCCAACCTTGATGTGATTCAACATCGTCCACAGAAAGTGCAATGGCTTTCACACCACGCTTATCAAACTCATCTTTTAGCTTTGCGGTATAGCCAAGTTCCGTGGTACAGACCGGGGTGTAGTCCGCTGGATGGGAAAAAAGAATCCCCCAGCTATCCCCTAAAAAGCCATAAAAATCAATATCACCTTGGCTTGATTGTTGTTGGAAATTTGGGGCGATGTCGCCTAAACGTAATGTCATGATCAGTCCTCTATACATTCTTTATGTTTTCTGTCTGTATTCAATATGCAGTATTCTCCTTATAAATAAAAAGATTGTTTTTTCATTTTATTATGAGTTTTTGAGATATGCATAAGTAGCGATGCTAAAAAAATGATCAGAAATTCACATTCAAATCGATGTAAGTTAAATGCAAATTTGCTACATTAACGCATCTTTAGTGATGTGACGTCAGAATCGCCTCGCAGATTTTTTTGCCTGTTTGAATGCAAAGCACTTGTAGTTCTAATTTCTGACTCCATAATAACAGCTAAGAAAAAATTAACCGACCTAGGGTTTGTTGAAATTGACAAACCTTATAACAAACAGGATTAGAGAGTTTATTCATGTTGGCAAGTCTGATCGGAGGTATCTTCGGTACAAAAAATGAGCGTGAGCTCAAACGCATGCGTAAAATTGTTGAACAAATCAATGCGCTTGAACCGACGATATCTGCTCTTAACGATGCAGACCTCTCTGCAAAAACTCCAGAATTCAAACAACGTTTTAATAATGGTGAAAGTTTAGATAAATTATTACCAGAAGCTTTTGCTGTTTGTCGTGAAGCTGCAAAACGTGTCATGGGTATGCGTCACTATGATGTGCAGCTCATCGGTGGTATTACCTTACATGAAGGTAAAATTGCTGAGATGCGTACAGGTGAAGGTAAAACCCTGATGGGTACTTTGGCTTGTTACCTTAATGCATTAAGTGGTCAAGGTGTTCACGTGATTACAGTGAATGATTACTTGGCGCAACGTGATGCTGAGTTAAACCGTCCACTATTTGAATTCTTAGGCTTGAGCATTGGTGTGATTTACTCCATGCAAATGCCAGATGAAAAAGCACAAGCGTATACTGCCGATATTACTTACGGGACCAACAATGAGTTCGGTTTCGACTATCTACGCGACAATATGGTGTTTTCTCTACAAGAGAAAAAACAGCGTGGTTTAAGCTATGCCATCATTGATGAAGTTGACTCAATTTTAATTGATGAGGCGCGTACGCCATTGATCATTTCTGGTCAAAGTGAAGATTCATCTCATCTTTATCAGCTCATTAATAATATTCCTCCAACACTTCGTCCACAGAAAGAAGAAAAAGTGGCTGATGGCGGACATTTTTGGGTGGATGAGAAACAACGTTCAGTGGAAATGACTGAAGTTGGTTATGAAACAGTTGAGCAAAATCTGATTGAAATGGGCTTGTTGGCTGAGGGTGAAAGCCTGTATTCAGCAACCAACCTGAATTTGGTTCACCATGTGACTGCAGCGATTCGTGCACATTATCTCTATCAAAAGAACGTGCACTACATCATCGGTGTTAATCCACAGACTCAGAAAGAAGAAGTCATTATTGTGGATGAAAGTACTGGTCGTACAATGCCAGGTCGTCGTTGGTCAGAAGGTTTGCATCAAGCGGTTGAAGCCAAAGAAAACATGGAAATTCAACCTGAAAACCAAACACTTGCAACAACAACTTTCCAGAACTATTTCCGTCTATATAAAAAGCTTTCAGGTATGACCGGTACTGCCGATACAGAAGCTGCGGAAATGAAAGAGATTTATGGCTTAGACGTTGTGATTATTCCGACACATCGTCCAATGGTTCGTAAAGATCATAACGATTTAATCTATTTAAACCGTAATGGTAAATACACTGCGATTATCGAAGAAATTACCAATATTCGTCAGCAGGGTGTTGCACCGATCTTGATTGGTACAGCGACCATTGAAGCAAGTGAAATCTTGTCTTCTAAGTTGTTACAAGCGGGTATTCATCACGAAGTCTTGAACGCAAAACAGCATGAACGCGAAGCGGATATTATTGCTCAAGCGGGTAGTCCAAATGCTGTGACGATTGCGACAAACATGGCGGGTCGTGGTACGGATATTTTGCTGGGTGGTAACTGGAAAGCCAAGCTTGCCAAAATTGAAAATTCAACGCCAGAAGATGAAGCGCGTTTACAGGCACAGTGGGAAAAAGATCACGAAGATGTTTTAAGTTCTGGTGGTTTACATATCATTGGTTCTGAACGTCATGAATCACGTCGTATTGATAACCAGCTGCGTGGTCGTGCTGGTCGTCAGGGTGACCCTGGTGTATCTCGTTTCTATTTGTCACTTGAAGATGATTTGATGCGTATCTTCGCGGGTGATCGTGTGGTTGCTATGATGCGTGCAATGGGCTTACAAGAAAGTGAAGCCATTGAACACAAAATGGTCAGTCGTTCAATCGAGAATGCACAGCGTAAAGTTGAAGCACGTAACTTTGATATTCGTAAGAACTTATTGAAGTATGACGATGTTAACAACGAACAACGTAAGATCATTTACTCGCAACGTGATGAAGTATTGGCTGAAAGCACTTTACAAGATTACATTGAAGAAATGCATCAAGAAGTGGTGAAGGGCTTAATTGCGGACTTTATTCCACCAGAGTCGGTTCACGATCAGTGGGATATTAACGGTCTAGAAAACGCTTTGCATACAGATTTAGGCATTGACCTGCCTGTACAGCAATGGTTAGACCAAGATCGTCGTTTAGATGAAGAAGGTTTGATTGCACGTATTACTGATGAGGTAATTGCACGTTATCGTCAACGCCGTGAACAAATGGGTGATGAATCAGCAGCAATGCTTGAACGTCACTTTATGTTGAACTCACTTGATCGCCATTGGAAAGATCATTTGGCTGCGATGGATTATCTACGTCAAGGGATTCATTTACGTGGCTATGCACAGAAGAATCCTGAGCAAGAATACAAGAAAGAAGCATTCAACTTATTTGTAAATATGTTGGGTGTGATTAAGTCAGATGTGGTGACTGATTTATCTCGTGTTCATGTACCAACGGCAGAAGAGTTGGTTGAACTTGAAGCTCAGCAACAACGTCAGGCTGAATCAATGCGCCTTTCTTTTGAACATGATGATGTTGATGGCCTAACCGGTGAAGTAACCGCTTCTGAAGAAATTGCTGATCATACATTCCCAGTTCCAGAAAGTCGTAATGCACCTTGTCCGTGTGGTTCAGGTCTAAAGTACAAGCAATGTCACGGTAAAATCTAAGTTTTGACCTAGACGAACCTAAAATAAAAAAGCAGAGCATTTGTCTCTGCTTTTTTACGAGAATTTACTTGAGTACAAGCACACTTTGTAGTTTCATTATTGGACTTATAGATCTTGATTGAGTGCGCCTTAAAAGCGGGAAGACAATGAAAAAACCATTACAACTTTTAATTTTGGCAAGTGCGGCGGTATCTGGTTTTGCATTTGCAGATGATGCCCCACAAACCACGACTGTGGATAAAGTTTTGGCAGCAAAAGGTACCACTACTGCAGAAGCTCAAATAAAACGTGAAGTAACTACAGTTATTAGTCCGCGTACTGGCATTCGCTATACCTTAGGTGATACAGGCAATCGCCCAATCGTATTGCAAACTGCAGCAATCGCACCTGCAAACTCAGCAAATATTAACCGTATTGTGGCATCAAACCCTGCATTGTCAGCACAAAGCCAAGAGAAAGCGAAGATTGCTTTAATCGGTGAAACTGCTGTTCAGGCTGCGAATGCTGCGGCAGCACAAACGGCTAGTACACAGACAGCAAAAGCAAATTAATTACGATTTGTTTAAAAATAAAAAAGAGATGCAATTGCATCTCTTTTTTATGGAAGAATATTTTTATAAAAAACTTGGTAATAAAATTAAACCAATCAGGATGGCAAATAGTAACCACTTGGATACATAGTAGAGTGGGCGATTACGCTCTTTTAAGCCACGACCATAATGGTGGACGGCATAACCATATTTGAAAATACGGTTAATAAAACCAGTTTTGTCTTGATCATCATTCGGTGAGCTTGCCGCAGACATGACATTACGACCAAACCAATAATTCAACTTTTGTGCCCAGCCCCATTTCATTGGACGTTCAATATCACAGAATAAGATGATACGGGTTTCCTCAGTTTTGTTTTCAGCCCAATGCACAAAGGTTTCATCAAAAACGGTTGCCTCACCATCTCTCCAGCTATAACGCTCTTGATCGACTTCAATAAAGCAATCATCACTATTTGGCGTGACCAGACCTAAGTGATAACGAACAGAACCAGCATAAGGATCACGGTGTTTACCCAGATAACTACCTGATGGTAGTTCGGTAAACATCGCTGCTTTGACTGAAGGAATGCTTTCCAACAGAGCCACTGTTTTTGGGCAGAGTTGCTGTGCTGAAGGATGGCTGTCTTGATACCATTTTAGATAAAAACGTTTCCACCCACGTTTAAAGAAAGTATTAAAGCCAGCATCATTATTTTTTTCAGACGCTTTAATTTGGTTTTGCAGTTGAATTGCTTCTTCTCGAATCACTTGCCAATTGTCTTGTAAGGGCTTCAGTTCTGGAAACTGTGCCACATCAAAGAAGGGTTGGTTCGGCAATTTAGAAAAACCAGTCATGAACATGTTCACGGGCGCTAAAAATGTCGAATGGTCAAATAATTGTCGAGATGCTTTTAATCGTTCTTTGCCCCGAAAATAGGTATATAAAAAGCTGATTAAAAATACGGCAACGATAATCACTGCGTACATAACACAATCGTCTAAAAAAAATGAAGGCGGCTATTTTAGCATAAAAAATATTTGGAAGAATGCAGTTGTAAAAGCAACTTTATAAGATAAAAACTATGCAATTGAATGGTATTTCAGATGATCTGAGCGTGTATTTTTCACAGATCATCTGAAAAATAATGATTAGATCTGGTTATTTACATCATCATGTTTGGTTTCGCGAATCATTAAAAATGCGATCAACGATAAAATGGAAGCCAGACTTAAATATAAACCAACTGCGCCTAAGCCATAACTTTCTGCGAGCTTGGTGGCGATATAAGGCGCAAAGGATGCACCAAAAATACCAGCTAGGTTAAAAGTCAGTGCTGAGCCAGTATAGCGAACTGAGGTGGGGAAGATTTCAGACAGTACCGTACCAATTGGGCCATAGGTTAAGCCCATAATCGAAAGACCGATACATAAGAACAGGAATACCAGAATTGGACTACCTGAACCTAATAGCGGTGCGAAACACAATCCAAATAGTGCAGAAAGAATACATACTGCAATCGACGTATTTTTACGACCAAACTTCTCTGCAAAAATTGCTGAGAGTGGAATAAAGGCTGCAAAACATAAGGTCGCGATGAGCTGTAATACTAAGAATTCACCACGGGCATAGCCGAGCTTGGTGGTACCCCAGTTCAAGGCAAATACGGTGGTGAGATAGAACACCACGAAAGTACAGATGGCTGCAATTGTCCCAAGCACCAACATTGGTAAATGCTTGGTCATGACCTCTTTAAACGGTACATTCACTTCTTTTTGCTTGTTTAATACTTTTTGGAAAGCAGGGGTTTCATGCAGTTTTAAACGGATGTATAAACCAACTAAAACCAACACAGCACTGGCAATAAATGGAATACGCCAACCCCATGTCATAAATGCTTGTTCAGACATAAAGGCATTGAGTAGCAAGAATGAGCCTGTTGCAAGGATGAAACCGATTGGTGCACCGAGTTGAGGAAACATACCATACCAAGCGCGTTTACCCTCTGGTGCATTCTCAGTAGCAAGCAGTACTGCACCGCTCCATTCACCACCTAAACCTAAACCTTGGCCTAAACGACATAAGGCAAGCAATAGTGGTGCTGCTAGACCAATTTGTGCATAGGTCGGTAACAGACCAATACACACTGTTGAAATCCCCATGGTCAGCAAGGCAGCAACTAACGTGGCCTTGCGTCCGATTCGGTCACCGAGATGTCCAAAAATTGCTGCGCCAATCGGTCGGGCGATAAAAGCAATCGCAAAGGTCGCGAGTGACTTAAGCACCGCAGCACCATCGCTACTTTCAGGGAAAAATAAGTGTGGAAAAATGAGTACTGCTGCTGTGGCATAGATATAAAAGTCGAAAAACTCAATTGTCGTACCGACAAGGCTGGCAAATAATACTCGCGCTTTTGAATTGCTGGCCACTTCTGGGGTGGCAGTCGTAGTGCTTGACGACATACAAGACCTTCATGTTATTCATTCAAGAAACAGAATAGCGGTTGTCTTGAAAAATTCCTTTTGAATGTGCAGTTTTACTTCGAAAACTTAATGCTATATATGGACTTATAATACATAACAGTAGATTGCCAAAAAGTGTAATCCTGCGCCTAATAGCACAAAAACATGCCAAATTGCGTGGGTATATCTTACCTTTTTTAAGGCATAAAACAATGTGCCGATGGTATAAGCCAACCCACCAGCAATTAGCAGTTGTACCGCTTCTTTAGACAGATAACGTTGCATATCATCCATCACCAAAACAGCGAGCCAGCCCATGACTAAATAAGCGGCTAAAGAAAGTTTTTGGAAGCGATGAATGAATACCAGTTTGAACAAAGTACCGATCAGGGCAATGGCCCATAAAGCAATCAATAAATAATGTGCCTTGGCAGTTGGAATGGCAATACTGAGAAAAGGGGTATAGGTGCCTGCAATCAGATAGTAAATCGCGGTATGATCCAGTTTTTTATACCAATAGCGTTTACGTTCATCTTGGGCAAAGTGATACAGCATGGAACTACTGAGCAATAGTACCAAGCTAAAGCCATAGACCCATAAACTGATCCATTGCCCTAAAGGCAGGCCATAGCCTTTGATGATCAAAAAAATTGAGGCAATTAAAGCCAGTACTGCGCCAGCCCCATGACTATAGGCGTTAATCAATTCTTCTTTGGGGTCATAGTCCAGTAATGTGTTTGTGTTCATCAAGCGATCTGGTTGCATAAAAATACAACTGTATCGTAATGCAATTTCCCTTTTAAAGTAAGACGCTTTAAAATTTAGTTTCTATTTGTCAGGTTTTCATTATGTTTGCGCCGAATTTTTCTTTTGAACAAGAACAGCAGTTTTTCTTGGATATCCAGCAATCTATTGAAAATAATAGCTTTGATCGCCTGATTTTAAGTCAGTACAAAGGCGAAATGGCGCAACTAGAAAAAATGACATTCCGTGTGATTGAACTACAGGGACAGGCAAGCTTGTCTTGTTTATATCATCACACCACACAAGACATCACTAAAAACTATAGTATTGCCGAAGGTTTGGAAAAGATTGCTGAGTTATTGAGTCTGTCTAAGCAAGCCAATCTATTTAGCACTGAACAAGACGTTCAACTGAAGAAAAATAAAAAGAAAGCCATATTGAACACTCAGAAGAAACAGGCATCGACCGATAAAGTAGGGCAACAGCAGCACAATCGTGAAAAGCAGCGTTATGTACAACAGCAGAGCCCATTTTTAAAGCATCTCGGTATTACTGATGAAAAAGGGCAAATCGTTCCAAGTATGGCGCGTAAGTGGAAGCAGATTAATAAATTTATTGAAATCTTTTCACATGCCTATGAACAGATTGATGCATCACAACAAGAATTGAATATTGTCGATTTTGGCTCAGGCAAAGGCTATCTAACTTTTGCTTTATATGACTATTTACAGGCACAGCATAAAACACCGTTAATTACGGGCGTTGAATTGCGTTCGAATCTGGTTGAATTTTGCCAAAATGTTGCTGATCAAACGGGTTTTAGTCATCTGGATTTCTTTGAAGGGGATGTGCGTAGTTATCAGCCAGAAAAATTAGATGTGATGATTGCATTGCATGCCTGTGATATCGCCACTGACTTTGCTATTCATACCGGCATTCGTCTGAATGCATCCATGATTATGTGTGCACCGTGTTGCCATAAGGAACTCCGTCCACAGCTACAAAGTCCAGAGGTGTTACAGCCGATGTTGCAATTTGGCATTCATGCAGGACAACAGGCTGAAATGCTGACCGATACTTTACGTGCGTTACTGCTTAAAGCCTATGGTTATGAAACTAAAGTTTTTGAGTTTGTGTCTTTGGAGCATACCAGTAAGAATAAAATGATTTTGGCGACGAAACGAAAGGATATTCAACAACCTGATGCCAAAATCATGCAACAGATTCAAGCGTTAAAAGTCATGTATGGCATTGAGAAACAGAGTTTGGAATTATTATTACAAGATCAGATGCCAGTCGAGAATATCGGTTGTAAGTGTTAATTAAAACAGAGAAAACGATGTACCAAATCAAACAGGGAAATTGGGATCAATTACAGCATGATGCGAAATTGATCCGAACATTGGTTTTTATTCAGGAACAAGGTATTGCTGAAGCGGACGAGTGGGATGAGCAAGATGCGATCTCACAACACTTTGTCATCTATGATCAGGATCAGCCGATTGCGACAGCACGATTATTGCAAAATAATAGCGTTGGGCGAGTTGCTGTGCTTAAGGCTTATCGGGGGCAAGGGCTTGGTCAAATGATTATGCTGGATATTATTGCCTTTGCGAAGCAGCAGGGACGTGCATTCCTGCATTTGTCTTCACAAGTCCATGCGATGTCATTTTATCAGCAGCTTGGTTTTGTGGTGCAAGGGGATGAATATGATGAGTGTGGAATTCCACATATTGAGATGATTATGTCAATGATTGAACAAGTGCAATGTAAATAACCTAAATTTGGTTTAAATATTGAGTCAATTTGTTGAAAAGAAAGTACTTGACGGTGTCTTGATGACTTCTCATTCAATTTCAAGATTAGCCTTCGGCTCGACCTACCTTACGAAACGTTGTTTCTCATTTTGGGAAAAGTAGGCAAAACCTGAGGTGCTAATAGCAAAGATTTATTATCTTTGCCGCACCGCAAGGCGAAAGCTATGCTTGAGTATAGACTATACAAATTGTTGTCTTGCGCTTCACCAAAGCTTTAGTCGCTTTGGCTTGCTCAACTTGCTGATGACTTTTCCGAGTATCCTATTTTTTGTTGAGCGAAAGTAGGATAAATAAGGCTTATGGCTGCTGCTGAGTTTGGGTAGCCACTTCAGAACTCGCTGAAGAGCTATTTTGAGCATGTTCCTGTTGTTGCGCTTTACGTTGCGCGCCTGGCATATAATCAGGTTCTTGGGTCATGGCTAAATAGAAAAAGCTTAAAAAAATCGTGCTGAGCACACCAACAATGATGACAAATTTCCATCCCAATACCGTTTCTTCATTTGAATCTTTTTTTGGGGATGGTTGATTATTCATAATAAATTCCAAAAATAACAAAAAACAAAACTAGATTCTGCGCCTTTTGGGGCTGATTTGCCAAGTAGAAATTTTGAATAAGAAATTGGCTCATACTTTGGATAGGGGCGCGTAGACCGAAGATGCTGCCATCGTTAAATTAAAAAACGCTTCGCTATCCAAAGTAAAATTGGATTTATTTGAATAAGAATTAAAGTTTGTTCCAGTCTTCAATTGCCTTTAAACCTGTTTCTATCCCAACATCATAGCTATAACGGATCTTGGTCTTATTCTTTGAAAGTCGACCTGCCATATTTTTTAAATCAGGGGGGCAAACTTCCAAGATTTTTTGTTCAGAGGGGGTACGAGTAAATTCGACTGCATCGTTATAACGCTGAGTCCTCGTTAATAAACTTTGCGCAAAACCACGTTGCTGTTTAAACAGGTATTTGGCAAGCAACTGGTCGCCTTTACTGCTGGCTTTATAGTAATTCTGTGGACGTGTTCTCAACACCATTAACTTGGAAACATCATGCTGTTGGGCGGCCCAAGGTACGGGTAAGGCATCGGCAACGCCGCCATCAAAATAAGGTTCACCAAAGACTTCAACGGCTTGACGAGTCAAGACAGGAATTGAACTCGATGCTCTTAAACCTTCTAAGATATTGTCTCTAGACGCTTTGATGTAAGTGGCTTCACCTGAAATGGCGTGGGTGAGTACCATATAGAATTCAGGATGATTGGCAAACAGATGAGCTTGATTGAGCGGATGCTCTTGTTCAACCACATCCCACATCCATTTTAAGTCCAGTAAGTCACCACCTTTGAAAAAGCGACCATATTGGATAAATTCAGTGCGGAGTGAATGATCTAAATAGATTTGTAAGGTCCGACCTTGTTGGGCAGCGAGGTAGTTGGCGACATTGGTTGAACCAGAGGAGACACCGACACAAAGATCAAAGGGGTTAAATTGTTGCTGCAAAAATGCATCTAAGACACCGCTGGTGAATGCACCGCGCATTCCACCGCCTTCAACGACCAGTGCCTGACGATTTTGTTGAAGCATTGAAAATCTCGAATATCATGATAAACCCATGTTTTACACGGATTTATCATATTCGACAATAACACTTTAGTGATTGTGTTGATGTGCTTCAGTTGAGCTTGTTTCTGTTGTCACTGATGATTGTGACATTTCAGCTGGGGTAGCCGCTTTCTTTTGGTTCATTGGCATATAATCTGGTTCATTATTAATAGCCAAGTAGAAAATCACCATAAACAGTACACTGAGAACTGTGGTGATAATTAATGCTTTCCAACCCCAAGGCGAAGTTTCTGGGCAGAGTTTTTCAGACATAAGAAATTTCCAAATGATGCAAAAAAATAAAGCAGAATTGATAAAGTTATAGCATAAATTGTGATGCATTACTCAGATGTTTTGCTGTGATTTTGTCGGACACATAAAAAAGCCCGTACAGACAAGGAGTTCCATACGGGCCTTAATTGGCTTGGCTAAATCGAGATTATTGAATCACAGTATTTTGCTGTGCTTTTTCTTTCAATAACTTTGGTGGCGTAAAACGGTCACCATATTGAGCAGCCAGTTGCTCAGCACGTTGCAAGGATTTTTGAATGCCATTTTGATTCAAGAATTGAATTGCACCGCCTGTCCATGGAGCAAAACCAATTCCGAATATCGAACCGACATTGGCATCAATCACAGACTCTAAAACACCTACTTCATAGCAGCGTAATGTATCTAGTGCCTGTACAAACAAGAAGCGGTCAATCATGTCTTGTTCAGAAATAGTGTTCTCTTTCTGCCAGCGACTAAGTCCATCCCATAAATGTTTTTTACCATTTTCAGGATAGTCATAGAAGCCAGCTCCCGCAGCCTTTCCTTTACGATTCAGTTCATGAATCATGGTGTGTACCACGTCATCGACTGGAGTTTTCGGTAAATCTTTGCCTTCTGCTTGCAGGGCTTTACGGGTTTCTGCTGCGACATGTTCAGTCAAGGTCAGAGAAACTTCATCCTGAATCGCCAGTGGACCAACCGGCATACCTGCTTTTAGTGCTGCCATTTCAATTTTGGCAGGATGTACACCTTCCGCAAGTAGTCGCATCCCTTCTTGAATGAATGTACCAAACACGCGGCTGGTGAAGAAGCCACGGCTGTCATTCACTACAATTGGGGTTTTGGCAATTTGCTGAACAAAGTCGTAAGCTTTCGCCAAAGTATCAGCAGAGGTCTGTTTACCTTTGATAATTTCGACCAATTGCATTTTATCGACTGGACTAAAGAAATGTAGTCCAATGAACTTTTGAGCATCTTTACTTGCCGTTGCCAAACCAGTGATTGGTAGGGTAGAGGTATTCGATGCAAAGATTCCACCTTCAGCCAAATATTGTTCAGCTTCTTGCGTCACTTTGGCTTTTAATTCCTGATTCTCAAACACCGCTTCGATGATCAGGTCACAGCCTTGCAAATCAGCCGCATCAGCGGTTGCGGTAATCAGTGCTAAGACTTGGTCACGTTTTTCTGCCGTCATACGGCCTTGTGAAACACGTTTATCGAGTAATTTTTGTGAATAGGCTTTGCCTTTTTCAGCATTTTCAACAGAGACATCTTTGAGTACGACAGGGATGCCTTTGATTGCTGTTGAGTAAGCAATGCCTGCCCCCATCATGCCTGCACCTAATACACCTACTTTAGTCGCTTGCCATTTTGCAACTTCAGCAGGGCGGCTTGCACCAGACTTAATTGCATTGAGACCATGCCAAAAAGTACCGATCATATTTTTAGAAATCTGACCGACTGTGAGTTGCGTAAAGTAACGTGATTCGATACGCAAAGCGGTATCAACATCAACCTGTGCACCTTCTACCGCAGCCGCCATGATCGCTTCAGGTGCAGGGTAACAGCCTTTGGTTTTATCACGTAGCATCGCTGGAGCAATTGCAAGCACTTGTGCTACAGCAGGAGTTTTCGGATCGCCTCCAGGGATTTTGTAGCCTTTAACATCAAAAGGTTGCTGTGACTTAGGATTGGCTTTGACCCAAGCAATGGCTTTGTCTAACAGCTCTTGTTCGTTCTCAGCAGTGTCATGTACCAAACCAAGTGATTTTGCTTTATCGACACCAAACTGTTTGCCTTCCATCAAGAATGGAAACGCATTTTGTAAGCCAAGCAAACGTACCATACGCACGATACCGCCACCGCCTGGCAATAAGCCTAAAGTCACTTCAGGTAAACCAAATTTGGTTTTTGGATCATTGATGGCAATACGGTAATGACAGCCTAAAGCAATCTCCCAACCGCCACCGAGCGCCGTACCATTTAAGGCAGCAACAACAGGTACACCTAAAGTTTCAATCGCACGTAAGTCACCCTTGAGTTCTTCAATCATTTTGAAGAATTCAGTGGCATGTTCTGGTTGAACTTGAATCAACTCATCTAGATCACCACCAGCAAAGAAAGTTTTCTTGGCAGAACGGAAAATAATGCCTTTTAGATCCGTTTCTGCTTTGAGCTTTTGGCTGACTTCATTGAGTGAATCACGGAATTCTGCATTCATGGTGTTGGCAGATTGACCCGATGAATCAAGGGTAAGAATTACAATATTGTCAGCGTTTTTTTCGTATTTAATAGCGCTCATGTTGTGCTCCTTACACCAACTCAATAATGGTGGCGATCCCCATTCCACCACCGACACACAATGTGGCTAAGCCACGTTTTTTACCTTGACGCTCTAACTCATCCAGCAAAGTACCCAAAATCATGGCACCCGTTGCACCCAAGGGATGACCCATCGCAATTGCACCACCATTGACATTGACTTTCTCAGCTGGAACTTTGAGTTCATTGATAAAACGCATCACCACAGCCGCAAATGCTTCATTCACTTCAAATAGGTCAATGTCGTCAATGCTTAAGCCAGCTTTGGCTAAGGCTTTACGTGCAGCAGGCGCAGGACCTGTCAGCATGATCGTTGGATCTGTACCCACCAATGATGTTGCAAGTACTTTGGCGCGTGGTTTTAAGCCTTGTTCTTTGACGGCTTTTTCAGAAGCCAATAACACCACTGCCGCACCATCAACGATACCTGATGAGTTACCCGCATGATGCACATGGTTAATTTTTTGTGCTTCAGGGTACTTTTGTAGCGCAACCGCATCGAAGCCCATTTGTCCCATCATTTCAAAGCTGGCATTCAGTTTTGCCAAGCCTTCAACTGTGGTCGCACCTCGAATAAATTCATCTTTTTCTAAAATCAGTACACCCGAATGATCTTTAACAGGTACGACTGATTTATCAAAATAACCTTTGGCCTGTGCTGCCGCTGCTTTTTGTTGTGAGCCGACTGCAAAAGCATCGACATCTTCGCGGCTATAGCCATCTAAGGTTGCGATCAAGTCTGCGCCAACGCCTTGAGGCACAAAAGAAGATTTTAAGTTGGTTTCAGGATCAAGTGCCCAAGGGCCGCCATCAGAACCCATCGGGATACGTGACATGGACTCCACACCACCAGCAACCACCACATCTTCCCAACCAGAGCGGACTTTTTGTGCTGCCAAATTGACTGCTTCCAAGCCAGATGCGCAGAAACGGTTGATTTGTACACCAGCAACATCATCATTCCAACCTGCTGCAATGGCTGCAGTTTTAGCAATATCACCGCCTTGATCAGCAATTGGTGTGACACAACCTAAGACGATGTCATCGACTTTTGAAGTATCAAGTTGATGGCGTTGTTGTAATTCATTCAGTAATGATGTGAGTAAAGTAATCGGTTTGACTTCATGAAGTGAGCCGTCTTTTTTCCCTTTTCCGCGTGGTGTGCGAATGGCATCAATAATGTAGGCCTCGCTCATAGGTTTTCCTTGTATCACCTTAAAATTGTTGTTTATCGAGTGTACTCAATTTAAGTGTCAGTGCAATGATGATAAACATTGGCAAGTTTGATGCTTTTCGCCAATTTGATAGATTGCCTGAGTGATCAAGCCAAGCGTTAAATTTGGTATTTTTCTGCATGTCTTGCGACATCTTCGATTAGACTAGCATTTGGAAATGATTGATAGAAAAGATGGGCGAAAGCACATGATAATACTAAAGCGTCACTATGCTGTTATGGCATTGATCTTGTCACTTTTTGGATGTGATTCATCTGGACGGAATATTGAAAATAACAAAGCAATCGAGGATAAAAACAAGGTGAGCCAAACCCATTCAAATCAAACTGCTGATGACAAAATGCTATTGGTTTTATCTGCACCTTCTGTACATGATCCCTATTACAAATCAGCGTTTCAACGGATTGTGGATTTCCAGATTGATTATGCAAAATCGATTTTGGGCAATGACAATGTGGTCATTGTGGTAGATAAAGACACTAAGTCGTATTTCACTGGCAAAGTGCCTGAAGATATTTTATTGGTGGATGATGTGCGTGATATCTGGATGCGCGACTTCACCACGGTCAACCCAATGCAGCCTGTGCAATTTACCTATACTTGGGCGTCGATGACCAAGAAACAAAGTAAAGATGTGCAAAAAAGTTTTAGTCAGTTTGCTGATCGTTATCAAATTCAAAGAGCTAAAACTGATTTGATGATTGATGGGGGTAACCTTGTTGATGATTATGCAGGTCGTGTGATCACCACTACACGTTTTATGGAAGATAATGAGCTTAGCTATAACGAGGCTAAACAAGAGTTAAAAGCGACTTTGGGTGCAACCGAAGTTGCCATTTTAGAACCAGATGAAGAAGTGCTTGCTCATTCAGATGGCATGGTCAGTTGGGTGGATAAAAATACTTTGCTGGTGAATGACTATTCAAAAACACCAGCATTTAGAACAACCGTAATGAAGGTGTTAAAAGCTTCGTTTCCAACTGCAAAAATTGTGGAAGTGCCTGTTGAATACAAGACCAATCCCAAAGGGCAATGGGAAGGGTTTGAGTCTGCATGCGGTGTGAATTTAAATGCCACTGTCACGCATAACAATATATATGTGCCGACCTTTAATATGCCACATGATCAAAAAGCACTCACGATCATCAAGCAAAACACTTCTAAGAAAGTCATTCCTGTAAATGCTGAAAGTGTTTGTCCAATGGGTGGCAGTGTGCGTTGTCTCACTTGGCAGGTGACAGGGGAAAATGCTGAGAAACTGATTCAAGCTGCTCGAGATAAGTAATTGATTTATAACTTGCATCGACTGGTTCACAAGCCGATGCAAGTTGTTTAAACTTACATGCCTTTTGATTGTGCTAATAACAAATGAAGTTTATTAATATTATTGGTACGACAGGTTCAGGCAAATCCACGTTTGCCCGACAGTTGGCTCAAAAACAACAATTACAATATATTGAATTGGATAATTTGCTTTGGTTGAATGATTGGCAAGAATCTTCTAATGAAGCCTTGTTTTTGAAGCTGAAAATCGCCATGAAAAATGCTGCGACAGGGTGGGTCATTGATGGACTTTATACCCGCACTATTCCAATGATGATGGAGAAAGTAGATACCGTTATCTGGTTAGATTATCCCTTTTATATCAATTTATATCGTTTGACCAAGCGTACATTCGGGTGTGTGATCAGTCGGAAAAAGTTATGGGAAGATTCAAATAATCGGGAAAGTTTAAAATTGATGCTGTCCAAACAATCTATTTTTATCTGGTTAATTAAATCCTATCCGAAAAACCGAAAAAAATACTTAGCTTTGATGCAAAACACTGACCATCAGCATATTCGGTTTATTCATTTAACCTCCCCAAAACAAACAAGACGTTTTTTAGCGCATCTGAAGGTATAAATAATCATCTTCAATCTGAGTGAAACAATAGCTTATAAAATAGGGTGTTTGAGATGAAATTCATCAATGTCGTAGGCACATCTGCTGCTGGAAAAACCACTTTTGCTCGTCAACTGGCCCAAAAGTTAGCTGTGGCTCATATTGAAATGGATGATTTATTCTGGCTGGATAATTGGCAAGAAACACCTGATCACGAATTTTTTCCAAAATTGCAAAGTCAAATGGACCAAGCGACTGGTGGATGGGTACTTGACGGTAACTATTCTCGAACTCAAGATTTAAAGCTTAGATATGTTGATAGCATTATTTGGTTAGACTATTCATTTTCTTTAAATCTTTTTCGATCAGTAAAACGGGCAATTGCTCGGGCAGTCACGCAAAAAAAATTGTGGCCAAACTCAAACAATCGAGAAAGTTTTAAGACCAGTTTTATGTCAAAGGATTCAATTATTTTATGGATGATCAGTCATCATGCTAAAAATAGAAAAAAGTATTTGGCGATGATGAATGATGCTCGATATCAGCAGATTCGGTTTATCCATTTAACGTCTCCAAAACAAGCAGAAAAATTTTTAGAACAGATTAAGGCCGTGCAATGACGTCTATTCGAGCAAAAGCGTTATGCTTATTTCGTCATAATGAAAAGGTGTTACTTGCAAAAGCGTATGATCCCGATAAGGATGAGCATTTTTTCAGACCGATCGGTGGTGGTATCGAGTTTGGGGAAACCTCTATTCAGGCAATTGAAAGAGAGATATTGGAAGAAATTCAGCAGCAACTGACCCAGCCTAAACTTGTCTGTGTCATGGAGAATCTATTTAGCTTTGATGGACAGCAAGGCCATGAAATTGTGTTTGTATATGATGCTGAATTTGTAGACTCGCATATGTATCATCAATACGAGATACAGGGTTGTGAACCCAATGGACATCGCTATATCGCACAGTGGCTGAGTCGAGAACAAATCGCACTGACTCAATATCCTGTTTATCCAAAAGGCATTGAGCAATGGCTATTCAATGGGTAGATTATCCCAAGCTTGAGTTTATGGACTCATTCGATAAATCTAAATGAAAGAATTGGTTAAAAGGTGATTCGGTATATTCTGAGAAAGCTGCGCCTTGAACAAAACCAAATTTTTTATAAAGTTTGATTGCTGCATCAAAGTGAACGTCTTTTCCTGTTTCTAAACTGACTCTTTTATAGTGACGTTGCCGAGCAAGTTCTAGTAAGTAGTTCAGTAGTTGTGCTGCGACCCCTTGACGCAAATGGGCAGGATGAGTCCGCATAGATTTGATTTCTGCATGGTTGGGTGTCAGTTCTTGGATTGCGCCACAGCCCAGTAATTGCTCATTGTTCCATAAGGTATAGACGCTAATTGAATCTTTTTGCAGACTGCTGAGGTCTAATGCGAAACTATGTTCAAGTGGGGTATTTTGATGCAGGCCATGCAAGTGGATATAAATCAAATTTTGTACTTGTGGGTGAGTAAAGTCAGCTTTTTTAATGATCATTGTGATTCAAGCACACTGTAGAGATCTGCTTGATTATTAGCATATTTAAAATGCAGTGTTCAACTGTATAGTGTTGAACACTGCATTATATTTATTATTAGTTGTGATGGCCATGCAACTGACGATATAAACCAGGTGTTACTCCTGTCCATTTCTTAAAGGCACGGTGGAAAGTACTGGTTTCACTAAAGCCGACTTGCTGTGCTACATCTTCAAGGGTGAGATTTGGAGTCAACAATAAATGAATCGCAGCATCACGACGCAAGGCATCCTTAACACCTTGGTAGCTTTTACCTTCTGCAGCCAAACGACGACGTAAGGTTTGCGGTGATAAATACAACATTGCCGCTACATCATTGAGCGTTGGCATTTCTTCACCAATCTGGCTCTTCAATACATCACGAATACGTGAAGTGAGTGAGTTCGTATTTTTGAATTTCACTAACAACTGGGCAGGCGCTGCTTTCAAGAATTCTTCTAAGGTCTTTTCATCTTGACGGATTGGGAGATCAAGATAATCTGCTGCAAAGGTAATTTCGGTACGTGGTGCATCGAATTGCATCACAGGCGCAAAGAACAATGCATCGTATTCATCAGCATGGTTTGGGCGTTCATAGCCGAAATGCACACGCTCTAAAGGTAGGCGACGTTCAATTAACCATGATGCTAGGCCATGCCAGATCATCAGCATGCTTTCAGTAATAAAATGATCAGGGTCTAAGGCTTTAGGAATGTGGGGGACTAAACGTGCTTCATGTTTGTCACGTTCCAAGCTTACCGACCATTCATCTCCAAACAGTTTATAGAATTGAGAGGAGAGTTCGAGTGCTTGTCCAAGTGTTTTGGAATGAATGATCAATTGACACATGATTGCGAATGTACCCAAGCGACGTGGCTGTACATCGAAGCCTACGTGTTCGTCTTGGGTAACCATCCATAACATTTTTACAAAACGGGTGTACTGCTCTGGAGAGATTCGAGCCTTCGGTTGGCGAAGCAGTTCAGCCTCTATGCCGACATGTGAAAGTAACGTTTCAACGTCCATGCCTAGGCGTTTAACACCTGTTAAAGCCGCATTCACGAAGTGGATGCTGATCGTATCACGGCTCATATTGAATCCTTCAGTTTCTTTACTATTCACGATAATTGACCTAAATAACCGTCTAAAATATCAAATTGGGCAATTGACAAGAAAAATAATTGCGCCTTGTATACATGTTAAATTGCCGAAACTATCAAGGTAAATGGCTGAACATGACATTGTTTTTGTGTTTATCCACACCTAGTATAAAAGAAAATTTGAACAAATTGAGTAAAAATTATTATGCCATCTGCATTAAAGGGATTGAAAGTCCTAGACTTTTCGACTTTGTTACCAGGGCCATTTGCCAGTATGTATCTTGCGGACATGGGTGCAGAAGTTATCCATGTTGAATCACCGACTCGTCCAGACCTAGTACGGATTATGCCACCCTATGCCAATGGTCAGGCCACTGCACACAGTTACCTGAATCGGAATAAACAGTCGATTGCCCTTGATCTCAAAGAAGCGGCCAATATTGAACTGATCAAAAATAAAATCTCTGAGTTCGATATTGTGCTTGAACAGTTCCGTCCAGATGTGATGCGACGTTTGGGCTTGGACTATGAAACCTTAGCTGAGATTAATCCACGACTCATTTACTGTTCGATTACAGGTTATGGTCAAACAGGTGCTTATAAAGATCGGGCAGGTCATGACATTAACTATTTAGCATTGGCTGGTGTATCTGGGCACAGTGGTCGTCAAGATAGTGGACCTCCACCCTTGGGCATTCAAATTGCGGATGTGGCAGGTGGCTCTTTGCATGCAGTGATTGGCATTCTTGCTGCTGTGGTCGAGCGTCAACGCAGTGGTCTGGGGCAATATCTTGATATTTCGATGACAGATTGTGTGGCAAGTCTGAATAGTATGGCGGCTTCTGCAAGTTTGGCAGGACAAACGCCGCAAGCACCCGAGACGGGAATGCTGAATGGTGCAAGCTTCTATGATTATTATCAGACCAAAGATGGTCGTTATTTCTCAGTGGGAAGTTTAGAGCCACAATTTATGACAGGCTTGGCTACAGCGTTACAATTACCTGTACTCCTTGCAAAAGGGACATCTTTTGATCCAGAAGATCGTCAAGCGGTAAAGCAAGCTTTGCAGGAGAAGTTTAAAACTCAAAATTTTGCCGAATGGCAACAGCTATTCCAAAGCTTGGATATTTGTGTTGAACCTGTACTCAGCTTGGATGAAGCATTGGTCTCGCCAATGGCTCAACAGAGAGGATGGGTGGTTGACGTACCAGTATCGGAAAATGCATCACAAACCGAACCTCAGTTGGCGTGTCCGATCAAGTTTTCTCGTTCACAAATGAAGTATGCTTTTATTGGCCAAGGTTTGGGGGAGGGTAAATGGTAGAAAATATGTGCGACCAATCACTGATTGTTAAAATATTGTACAGTTTGTTAACATTTTGAATAAGTTGTAATTTAAAAATGAGAGTAACCTTTTATACACAATAACATAAAAGGTTACGTAAACATGACAATCTCTAAATCTTTGATTGTTTCTTGTTTATCCGTTCTATCATTGAGTCTTTTCGCACAACATACTCAAGCAGCATCTTCCGCATTTGATCCAAATGGTCAATGGCTGTTTGGTGATTGGAACGGTCAACGCACTGCGTTGCAAGAACAGGGTTACAAATTTTCTGCTGATTACACTGGTGAATTTGCAGGGGTTTTAGATTCTAAACAACACTCAAGTCATGGCAGTGAATTCACTGGGCAATTGGCTTTAGGCACGAACTTCGACCTAAATAAAATTTTAGGTTGGCAAGACACTGAGGCGCAAATCACGGTGACTTATCGTGATGGTCAGTCTTTGTCACAAACTGCAGATGGCTTGCAAGGTCACCAAAGTTCTGTACAAGAAGTTTGGGGGCGTGGTCAAACTTGGCGCTTAACCGACCTCTGGATCAAAAAGAAATTTTTAGATCAAGCTTTAGATATTAAAGTCGGTCGTTTCGGTGAAGGTGAAGATTTCAACAGTTTTAACTGTGACTTCCAGAACTTGTCGCTATGCGGTTCTCAGGTGGGCAACTGGGTTGGTGATCAATGGTACAACTGGCCAGTAAGCCAATGGGCATTGCGGGTCAAATATAACCTACAGCCAGATCTTTATGCACAAATCGGGGCGTATGAATATAACCCTGAGAACTTACAGCGTGGCAAAGGTTTTAACTTGAGTACGGATGGTTCACATGGTGCGATCATTCCTGCTGAGGTGGTATGGAATCCTAAATTAGGTGCACTTGCTCTGCCGGGTGAATATCGCTTTGGTTATTACTACAGTACAGCAGATGCCGCAGAAATTGAGAATCCTGCCAAGACTGGACATAAACAAGGCGGCTGGTTTACTGCGAAACAACAATTGACTCGTCATGATGGTCAGTCAGATCGTGGTTTGACGGGCTTTGTCAATGTCACAGTACATGATTCTAAAACCAATGCCATCAAAGACATGCAAAATGTCGGTTTGGTCTATAAAGGTTTGTTGGATCAACGTCCTCAAGATGAAATTGCTTTAGGTGTTGCCCGTATTCATGCCAATGACAAAAACAATAGTCTATTGGATGAAGAATATAACACCGAGCTGTATTACGGCATTCATGCAACCAACTGGCTCACCATCCGTCCAAATATTCAATATGTCCACCATGTAGGTGCATTGAAAGATGGGGATAAGACTTGGGTTGGCGGTATTAAGTTCCAAACTATTTTCTAATTTTGATACTTGAGCAATTTTGCAGATGTAGTTCATACGATGGGCGATATCTGCAAAGTTCTTATTGTGTTTTGAACTCGACCATAAAAAGAGATTTTTTTCTTTTTATGGATCTAAAATATAAAAGATGCAAGGTGATCTTATGAATCAATCTGCTTCAAAATCTGGGCTTAGAACCTTGACGGTGGTGATTATCGCCCTCATTGCATTGTTCTTGCTCGTTGGCGGTATCTGGCTCGCAGCAATTGGCGGGTCTTTTTATTATGTGATTGCGGGTGTGCTGTTACTCATTGTAGCAGTACAACTCTATAAACGTGCCTCAGGTCCATTATGGGTTTATGCGGCATTGATGTTAGGTAGTGTGGTTTGGGGTGTTTGGGAAGTTGGAACGGACTTCTGGGCACTGGCACCACGCCTTGATATCCTTGGCATCTTAGGTTTGTGGTTACTGGTTCCTGCTGTAACACGCGGGATTGATAACCTCACTTCAAGTAAAGTGGCGTTATCATCTACTTTAGCTATTGCGATTGTGGTGATGGTGTACTCGATCTTTAATGATCCACAAGAAATTAATGGCGTGATTCAAACGCCACAGCCAGCACAAGCAAAAGCAGTAGATGGTATTGCCCCTGAAGATTGGCCTGCATATGGTCGTAGTCAGGGCGGTGAACGTTATTCTCCATTGACACAGATCAACGATAAAAATGTCAAAGATCTCAAAGTGGCTTGGACATTACGCACGGGTGATTTCCGAACTGAAAATGATTCGGGCGAAACCACGAATCAAGTAACGCCAATCAAGATTGGAAATAACATGTTTATGTGTACTCCACATCAACATTTAATTTCGATTGACCCAGCAACGGGTAAGGAAAAATGGCGTTTTGATCCAAAACTCAAAACTGATAAAACCTTCCAGCATTTAACTTGTCGTGGTGTGATGTACTACGATGCTGCCAATACTACTGAATTTGCAACCAGCTTACAGGCGAAAAAGTCGACCTCAACCGAGTGTCCGCGTAAAGTCTTTGTTCCTGTGAATGATGGTCGTTTAGTTGCAGTCAATGCTGATACAGGTAAAGCATGTTCTGACTTTGGTCAAAATGGTGAAGTGAATTTACAAGAATTCATGCCATATGCTTATCCAGGTGGTTATAACCCAACATCTCCAGGTGTGGTTTCTGGTACTACTGTCGTGATTGCAGGTTCAGTGACCGATAACCATTCGAATAAAGAGCCATCAGGTGTGATTCGTGGTTATGACGTGAACACAGGTAAATTATTATGGGTGTTTGATACAGGTGCAGCTGATCCAAATGCAATGCCAGGTCAAGACACGCAGTTTGTTCATAATTCACCAAATGCATGGGCGCCACTTGCCTATGATTCAAAACTAGATATCGTCTATGTTCCAACCGGTGTAGGTACACCAGATATCTGGGGTGGAGATCGTACTGAGTTGAAAGAGCGTTATGCCAACTCAATGCTGGCAATCAATGCTACGACAGGTAAACTGGTATGGCACTTCCAAACCACACATCATGATTTGTGGGATATGGATGTACCATCACAACCTTCATTGGCTGATATTCAAGATAAATCAGGTCAAACGGTTCCAGCGATTTATGTATTGACTAAAACAGGGAATGCCTTTGTTTTAGACCGTCGTAATGGTCAGCCGATTGTACCAATTACTGAGAAACCTGTTCCGCAAACTGTGAAATGGGGTCCACAAACCAAAGGTGAGTTCTACTCAAAAACTCAACCATTCTCTGACTTTGATTTAGCACCGAAAGATAAATTGACTGATAAAGACATGTGGGGTGCCACCATGTTTGATCAGCTGATGTGTCGTGTGAAATTTAAACGTCTGAATTACGATGGTATTTATACACCACCTTCTGAAAATGGAACCTTGGTATTCCCTGGAAACTTGGGTGTATTTGAGTGGGGCGGTATGTCAGTGAATGCTGATCGTCAGGTCGCGGTCATGAACCCGATTGGCTTGCCATTCGTGAGTCGTTTAATTCCAGCGGATCCAAACCGTCAACCTGTGGCGCGTGGTGCTGGTACTGAGCAGGGCATGCAACCAATGTATGGTACGCCATATGGTGTTGATATTAGTCCGTTCCTGTCTCCATTAGGTTTACCATGTAAACAACCAGGTTGGGGCTTTGTCGCTGGTGTG
Organism: Acinetobacter sp. C26M; assembly: GCF_023702675.1. NCBI lineage: Bacteria > Pseudomonadati > Pseudomonadota > Gammaproteobacteria > Moraxellales > Moraxellaceae > Acinetobacter > Acinetobacter sp. C26M. The sequence continues at coordinate 3,257,795 of NZ_CP098478.1, read as the reverse complement.
GACTTAAAAACGCATGAAGTGGTGTGGAAAAAACGTATTGGTACCATTCGTGACAGCTTACCAACCTTATTCCAGTTACCACCAGTGAAAATTGGTGTACCAGGTTTAGGCGGTTCGATTTCGACTGCGGGTAATGTGATGTTTGTCGGTGCGACACAAGATAATTACATCCGTGCCTTTAATGTTTCAAATGGCGATAAGTTATGGGAAGCACGTTTACCAGCAGGTGGACAAGCAACACCAATGACTTATGAAGCAAATGGTAAACAATATGTGGTGATTATGGCTGGTGGACATGGTTCATTCGGTACCAAAATGGGTGATTATCTCGTTGCGTACGCTTTACCTTAAATCCCTCCCTACCTCCCTTGATGAAAGAGAGGAGTTCCCTAATTTAATCCTTGCGCCACTATAATCTTGGCTCAGGGTGAGGGGAGATTAAAAGTCCAGATTTATCTGGGCTTTTTCTTTTTGTGGCAATTAGATAGGCTTATCAATAAAACCGTTATTAAATATGCAAAAAAAGCATTTTGTTGATGAATAAAAGCTCGCTATGCTAGTCGCCTTTATAATGAATGACTAGCCATACGCCATGTATTTATATACGGATTTCGATCAACAACTGATTAACCAACGTGTTGCTCAGTTTCGCGATCAAACAGAACGCTATTTAGCAGGAAAATTAACAGAAGACGAATATCGTCCACTACGTTTGCAAAATGGTTTATACGTGCAACGCTATGCGCCTATGCTTCGTATTGCTGTGCCGTATGGCTTGATGAATACTAAACAATTAAGAAAAATTGCTGAGATCGCGACTGAATATGATCGTGGCTATGCGCATGTTTCAACTCGTCAAAATATTCAGTTGAACTGGCCTGCATTGGAAAATGTACCTGACATTCTAGCTGAGCTGGCAACGGTACAAATGCATGCCGTACAAACTTCAGGTAACTGTATCCGTAATACCACAACTGACCAGTTTGCAGGTGTGGTTGCAGGTGAGATTGCTGACCCACGTCCGACTTGTGAATTGATTCGTCAGTGGAGTACGTTTCACCCTGAATTTGCCTTCTTGCCACGTAAGTTTAAAATCGCGGTGTCTGCTTTAGAAGAGAAAGATCGTGCTGCAACTGCATTCCACGATATCGGTGTATATCTAGTACGTAACGATGCGGGCGAGATGGGCTATAAAATCATGGTTGGTGGTGGACTTGGTCGTACCCCAATTATTGGTAGTGTGATCCGTGAGTTTTTACCACGTGAAGATCTGATTGCTTATTTAGAAGCGACATTGCGTGTTTATAACTTACATGGCCGTCGTGATAACAAATATAAAGCGCGTATCAAAATTTTGGTGAAAGCATTAACACCAGAAGTGTTTGCACAAAAAGTGGAAGCTGAATTTGAGCACACGCGTGAAGCATTGAAGATTCAACCTGAAATCTTGAAAAAATTGGATGAAGAATTTACACCGTTTGATTATCAAGATTTAGAAGATCAGGACTTCACAGACTTATTCGCTGCACATCCGAAATTTAAACAGTGGTTTAACGTCAACACCAATGCGCATAAAGTGAAAGGTTATCGTATCGTCACGATTTCTTTGAAGCGTGCGGGTATTGCACCGGGTGATGTCACCACTGAAGAAATGAATTTAATTGCTGATTTAGCCGATAAATACACGTTCGGTGAGTTCCGTACTACGCACGAACAGAATATTTCATTGGTCGATGTGCCGCAGAAAGATTTATTCGAATTGTGGCAAACGCTTGAACACAGCGACATGGCACGTGCACATATCGGCTTTATTACCGATATTATCTGTTGCCCGGGTGGTGATTTCTGTTCATTGGCAAATGCCAAATCGATTCCAATTTCAGAAGCAATCAGCCGTCGTTTTGATGATCTAGACACCATCTATAACTTAGGTGAACTTGATCTGAATATTTCGGGTTGTATGAATGCTTGTGGCCATCACCATGTCGGTAACATCGGTATTCTAGGTGTCGATAAGAAAGGTGCTGAGTTCTATCAAATCACTTTAGGTGGTCATGCAGATCATGATGCATCACTCGGTGATATCTTAGGACCGTCATTTGCTGCTGAAGTTGTACCAGATGTGATTGATGAAATCTTGAATACTTACCTTGACTTACGTACAGAAGGTGAGCGTTTTATTGATACCTATCGCCGTGTTGGTATTCAACCATTTAAGGAGCGTGCTTATGCTTAATACAACGCTACAAGTGCTCTTTAAAGATGGCACAATTGCAGACAATACTTATCAAGTCATTGCCGAAGATGGCGTACTTCCACAAGGTGATGTGGTTGTAACAACTGCGCAGTTGGATCAATTGGCAAATGTACAAGGCAAAAAAGCCCTTTACATCACAGTCAATGATTCACCTGAAACCCATGAATTTCCATTGAATGAGCTTGATGCCATTTTTATTGAATTTGCTGGTTTTAATGATGGCCGTGGTTATTCATTTGCTGCCTTGTTACGTCGCCAAGGTTATCAAGGTGAGTTACGCGCAGTCGGTGATATCTTTAAGGATGTTTTAAACTATTTAAAACGTTCTGGCTTTGATACATTTGTAGTCAAAGAAGGTAAAGATATTCATGAAGCAGCTGCTGGGCTTCAAGATTTTACCAATCCTTATCAAGCTTCTACTGCTGTGCCAAAAGCAAGTTATCAAACTGGTGCATAAGTCACTAGAGATCAAAAAAGCTGAACTACGGTTCAGCTTTTTTATGGGGCATCGTTTTAGTAAATCAATTGAAGAATAAAATGCTGAACTTTATTTTAAAAATAAATCCTGGGGTGGTGTGGTTGCTTTTTGCGATTGCCGCTGATGTGCTGTCAACATTTTATTCTGCGAAGGGCAATGGTTTAGTGAATAAACTTGATCAAGGCATCGCATTGGTTTTGTACCTTATCTCTTTTGCTTGTGCTGCGATTGCTTTGAAATATATGCAGGCTGGGATTTTATATGTGCTGTGGTCAGGGCTTGGTGTTATTGCAACAGCTGCTTTGGCTAAGGTCTTCTTAGGGCAGCATATTGATTTAGCAGGGTGGGTAGGCATTGGGTTTATTACGATTGGACTTATGATTATCGCGCAGTATTCCAATATTGATGTGTAGTCTTCATAGAAATAACGATGTATTTCTATGAAGTCATGTTTTATTGGTTCAACTTACCCATCTAACTGGCAATTAATCATCCATTTGATCCCAAACTGATCGGTAAACGCACCATACAGTGCGCCCCAGAAGGTCTTTTCTAGAGGCATTTCAATTTGACCATTTGCAGACAAGGCATCAAAGAGGCGTTGTGCTTCGTCTTGCTCATCTGGGTCAAGATTAATTGAAATATAGTGGTTGTTGCCTTGGGTAAATACGCTATTTTGAGCGCAGAATTGATCATTAACATCTGAAGCCATCAATACGGTAAATTCATTGATGGGTAAAGAAACGTGTAAAACCAGGTTTTTATCAGCTTCTGAAAGGCTGACGCCTTCAGTAGGTGGCATATCGCCATAACGGCTGAGCATGGCAAATTCACCACCAAATACAGATTTATAAAAGTTGAATGCTTGTTCTGTTTGTCCTTTAAAATTTAGATAATGATTAAGTTGCATGATGTACTCCTTGTTGTTTTTTTATACACAGCATAACTTATCGATATTTTGACTATAGGTGCATTATTTTTTGTAATCCTAAAAATAAAAAAATCCTGCATCAAGCAGGATTTTTTTGAACAGATTGAAAAATATTTAGATCAATTCAATCGCAACAGCGGTCGCTTCACCACCACCGATACACAAGGCTGCTACACCTTTCTTACCGCCAGTACGCTTAAGTGCATGAATCAATGTCAGGATGATACGAGAACCAGTAGAACCAACAGGGTGACCTAGAGCACAAGCACCACCATTAATATTTACTTTTGCTGCATCTAATTTGAAATCATCAATTGGACACATGGTCACCATTGCGAAAGCTTCGTTAATTTCCCAAAGATCAACATCTTGAGCATCCCAACCTGCTTTCTTCAAAACTTTTTCAATTGCGCCTACTGGTGCAATGGTAAATTCTGAAGGGTGCTGAGAGTTTGATGCAGTTGCAAGAATTTTCGCTAAAGGTTTTAAACCACGTTGAGTCGCAACGTCGCTTGATGTTAATACCAGTGCAGATGCGCCATCAGAAATTGAACTCGCATTTGCAGCTGTAATCGTGCCATCTTTTGCAAATGCTGGTTTTAATGATGGAATTTTGTCGATTTTCGCACTTAATGGTTGTTCATCTTGATCAACAACAACATCACCTTTGCGAGTAGAAACAGTTACAGCAACAATCTCATCTTTAAAGTAACCTTCAGTAATCGCTTTCTGTGCACGTTGTAATGAACGAATAGCAAAGTCGTCCATTTGTTCACGTGTATAGCTACGTTTGTTTGCCATATCCTGAGCAAATGAACCCATCAAACGACCTGTTTCAGCATCTTCCAAGCCATCTAGGAACATGTGATCTTTAATCTCACCATGACCCATGCGATAGCCAGCACGTGCTTTAGGTAAAACATATGGTGCGTTGGTCATCGATTCCATACCACCAGCGACAACGATCTCTGCACTACCTGCTTTTATCATATCTGCTGCTTGCATCACAGCTTTCATACCAGAACCACAAAGTTTGTTGATTGTCACTGCGCCAGTAGAGTCTGGTAAGCCTGCTTTTCGCATAGCTTGACGCGCTGGACCTTGTTTTAAGCCAGCTGGTAAAACACAACCCATGATTACTTCTTCTACGTCAGTCGGTTGTAGACCAGAACGCGCAATTGCTTCTTTAATGGTAACAGCACCTAATTCTGGCGCAGTTACACCAGATAATGCACCTTGGAAGCCGCCCATTGCTGTACGCGCGCCATTAACAATTACGATATCAGTCATGATGTGTCTCCACACTTATAATTTATAAAAATGTTCCAAACTTAAGCAGTATAGTAAAAAAAGGATTGGAATAAAGTGTTTTAACTATTTTAGGCTAGACTGAAGAGTTTTTAGCAGGTGGAGAGCTTTTCAAAACGTATATTGCCCATACGGCTTAAAACAATTTTAGTATGGTGCTGTGGTGACTCTGAACAGTAGACAAAACTGCCATTAGATGCAAAGGGGAGTCCATTTTCTGCTTGAAAGATAAGGTAGTTAGGCGATTGCCCAAAAGATTTAAAATTGAGGTTACCATATTTATGGTTGAGAGGAACGGTAAAGAGTAGTCTTTCAGCTTGATCACGACGATGATTTCGATTGCTATCAATAAATCCGATAAAGCCTTTATTCCAATCTTTATGGCAGTTTTCAAAATCTGAACTTGGGCAAAGCATCACATTTTTATGATGAAGTTGTGCGTCAGTCTTTGCTTTTTGTATATGAATTGTGAGAGTTCTTTTGAGGTGATTTGCTTCGCTTGAGATCATCATTTCTCGGAAATAGGGGAGTGCAAGTGCACTCAAAATTGCCAAGATTCCAGTAGTGATGATCAACTCAGTTAAAGTAAAGCCAAAAGATCTAAACATATTTACCTATCTATTTTTATTAACTTTTTTATAAACATAGCCTTAAATGTAAATTTAATCTTGATAGTGAGAATTATTAAAAAAATAGTTAAGATATACTAAAACATAACTTCATAAACAATAATTCAATAAGATATCTAAGGGGAATTGAAAATTTACTGAACTACAACGGAAATTGTAAGAAATTTTGTCAATAATTTACGAGGTTAAAGTTATCAAGCACTTGGAAAATTCGTCAAGTGTTTGTATGATTCAAAGTGAAGTGAATGGCTTAAAATAATGCTGTAGAACATTATTGTTCTAGGGGCGAAAAATCATAGGCTAAGCTTACACAACAAACAATTGTTATCTCTGGAGGATATCCATGAAATTGAGTCGTATTGCACTTGCTATGCTTGTTGCTGCTCCTTTAGCTGCTGCGAATGCGGGCGTAACAGTAACTCCGTTAATGCTTGGTTACACATTCCAAGACACTAAACATAATAATGGCGATAAGCATTTAACAAATGGTCCTGAGCTTCAGGACGATTTATTTGTTGGTGCTGCATTAGGTATCGAATTAACCCCATGGTTAGGTTTCGAAGCTGAATATAACCAAGTTAAAGGTGATGTTGATGCTGCAGCTGCAAATGCTGAATACAAGCAACAACAAATCAACGGTAACTTCTACGTTACTTCTGATTTGATCACTAAAAACTATGACAGCAAAATCAAGCCATATGTATTATTAGGTGCTGGTCACTACAAATATACATTTGATGATGTAAACCGCGGTACCCGTGGTAATAAAGAAGAAGGTACTTTAGGTAATGCTGGTTTCGGTGCTTTCTGGCGCTTAAACGATGCTTTATCTCTTCGTACTGAAGCTCGTGGTACATATAACATCGATGAAGACTTCTGGAACTATACAGCACTTGCTGGCTTAAACGTAGTTCTTGGTGGTCACTTGAAACCAGCTGCTGCAGTAGTTGAAGTTGCTCCAGTTGAGCCAACTCCAGTTGCTCCACAGCCACAAGAGTTGACTGAAGACCTTAACATGGAACTTCGCGTATTCTTTGATACGAACAAGTCTGACATCAAACCACAGTACAAGTCTGAAATTGCTAAAGTTGCAGAGAAGTTAGCTGAATACCCGAATGCGACTGCTCGTATTGAAGGTCACACAGATAACACTGGTCCACGTAAGTTAAACGAACGTTTATCTTTAGCGCGTGCTAACTCTGTTAAGTCTGCACTTGTAAATGAATACAACGTGAATGCAACTCGTTTGACAACTCAAGGTTTTGCTTGGGATCAACCGATTGCTGACAACAAAACTAAAGAAGGTCGTGCTATGAACCGTCGCGTATTCGCTGCGATCTCTGGTAGCCGTACTGTTCTTGTACAACCAGGTCAAGCTAAATAATTTTAGCTAAGACTAAAAAAAGCGACTCGTAAGAGTCGCTTTTTTATCGACATATGTTTTTGTAGCATTGATGTAAAACTAAAACATAAGAGCTAAAAACTGGCATAATCTTGCCTTAACTTTAGATCGCTTGTGAGAATTATTTAGTTTCGTTGAAAAGATTTTGATAGCTTGTTAAAATTTTGATTAAAAAGTGATAAGCTCTCACGGCCTTGTTAGATGTTGTAAAATTAGAGTTTTCTAGTTTTTTGGGCGGGAAATAAGTCATTTTCAGTAGCTGCTGATTAAATGTTACCAAATACTTGGAAAGTTGATCGAGTATTTGTATGATTTTACATAAAGTGAATGACTGAAAAAGATACAATAAGACTATTTCTCAGTATTCAAAAGCTATTAGAATTTAGAGAACAAACAATTTTTTGTTTTTGGAGGATATCCATGAAATTGAGTCGTATTGCACTTGCTATGCTTGTTGCTGCTCCTTTAGCTGCTGCGAACGCAGGCGTAACAGTAACTCCGTTAATGCTTGGTTATACAATGTTCGATACTGAACATAACAACCGTGGCGATAAAGGTCAGTTAACTCCAGGTGCAGAACTTGAAGATGATTTATTCGTTGGTGCTGCGCTTGGCGTAGAAATCACACCTTGGTTAGGTGCTGAGGTTGAATACAGCCAAATCAAAGGCGATACCAGTACTAACAATGACTATAAAGGTCGTAATATTGCTGCTAATGCTTATGTAACGTCTGATTTGATCACTAAAAACTATGACAGCAAAATCAAACCTTATGTGTTAGCTGGTGCGGGTCACTACAAATACGAAGGTGATGATATTTATGGTGGTAAGCAAGAAGGTACATTAGCAAATGCTGGTGGTGGTGTATTCTGGCGTTTAAACGATGCTTTATCTCTTCGTACAGAAGCACGTGGTACTTATCATTTTGATGAGAAGTTCTGGAACTATACAGCACTTGCTGGCTTAAACGTAGTTCTTGGTGGTCACTTGAAACCAGCTGCTCCAGTAGTTGAAGTTGCTCCAGTTGAACCAACTCCAGTTGCTCCACAGCCACAAGAGTTGACTGAAGACCTTAACATGGAACTTCGCGTATTCTTTGATACGAACAAGTCTGATATCAAACCACAGTACAAGTCTGAAATTGCTAAGGTTGCAGAGAAGTTAGCTGAGTTCCCGAATGCGACTGCTCGTATTGAAGGTCACACAGATAACACTGGTCCACGTAAGTTAAACGAACGTTTATCTTTAGCGCGTGCTAACTCTGTTAAGTCTGCACTTGTAAATGAATACAACGTAAATGCAACTCGTTTGACAACTCAAGGTTTCGCTTGGGATCAACCGATTGCTGACAACAAAACTAAAGAAGGTCGTGCTATGAACCGTCGCGTATTCGCTGCGATTTCTGGTAGCCGTACTGTTCTTGTACAACCAGGTCAACAAGCTCAATAATTTGAGTTTATGAACTGAAAAAAAAGCGACTCGTCAGAGTCGCTTTTTTTATATGGGGAGGCTAAGTGATAAAACATTGAGATTCTCCTTTTTATTTAATGGTTTTAAGATATTTCAATAATGATTAATTATTTACCATACCTCTTTTTTTAACTGCTGCTTGGTATTTTGTCTTTCACGACGATGTTGTGCTCTAGGTTTCTCAGTCTCATGAACTCCACCTTTGTGTAATAAAGGCGAAAGCGCTACGGGGTTACGGACTTTAATTTTTGGCATTTGTTTGAGTTTCATCTGATTATCCTTTGATACATAAAACTTGTTTGAGAGTATGCACGATTTCAATCAAGTCGGATTGGTTTGCCATAACTTGATCAATATCTTTGTAAGCAGCCGGAATTTCATCAATTACCGCACTGTCTTTTCTGCATTCGATGCCTTGAGTTTGTTGAATCAAGTCATCTTGGTTAAACAGCAGCTTCGCTTTACTGCGGCTCATTTTTCGCCCTGCACCATGGGAACATGAGCAGAATGATTCAGGGTCAGCCTTACCTTTAACAATATAGGAGCGTGCTCCCATTGAACCCGGGATGATGCCTAATTCATCGAACCCTGCCCGAATGGCTCCTTTACGTGTAATTAGCAGCTCTTCGCCATAGTGAGTTTCTCGACTTATATAGTTGTGGTGGCAGTTAATCGCTTCTTTGGTCATTTGAAAAGGCGGTAGAAGCGGGCGAATCGCCTCTAAAATAAGACGCATCATTTCGCGTCGATTTTCGAAAGCATATTCCTGTGCCCATTCAACCGCTTCAACATAGTCGCTAAAACTATTTGAGCCTTCTGCAAAGTAACTCAAATCCTTGTCAGGAACATGGCCAAAACGGTGTTGCGCTTCTTTCTTTGCCAGTTCAATGAAATAGGTTCCAATGACATTGCCTAAACCACGACTGCCAGAATGCAGCATCACCCAAACATCCTGATTTTCATCAAGACAGAGCTCGATGAAGTGATTACCACCCCCTAAAGTTCCCAGTTGTTTTTGCCAAGTTGCATCAAATTTTCTTAGCATTCGAACCAAGCCGGGATGTTTTTTAATGATGGGTTGTAAGCGCTTTTCTAGCGGAATAATACTAGATGCTTTTGCTTTTACTTGTTTATGTAATTCAAAGCCTACAGGGACCTTACGTTCAATGGCATGGCGTAATGGCGCAAGGTTGTCTGGAAGTTGTGATGCTTTGAGGTTGAGCCGAATTGCATTCATACCACAGCCGATATCAACACCGACAGCAGCAGGGATAATCGCATGTTTGGTTGGGATCACGCTGCCTACAGTTGCACCTTTGCCTACATGTACATCTGGCATTACTGCAATATGTGAATAAACAAATTGTAGTTGCGCCATTTTCTTGAGTTGTTCAATACTTTCGCTATCAATATCGTTAGTGAAGATTTTCACTGGAACGCCATATTGTGCATCTGCGTTGAGTATTTTTTGTATGCCCATTTTCTTGTCTCGGGATATTTTAATATTTGGTCCGAATAGGCATAAAAAAACCTAGCGAATGCTAGGTTGAATAGAGCATTCGGACAAGTGATCATTAGATTTGTACACTTGTCCGTGAGTCGACAGTGCCAAATCTTACTGTGTTGTTCCTAGTGTTAATGGCATGCTGTCGTCCTCCTATATCGTTAGTGTCGTTGAAAATATGAGCGAGATTTTACTCATATTTTCATTTGGGTCAAGTAAAAAGCGATTTTATTCGCCTTCTTTCACGTTCATGTCTTTATAAGCAATTAGTTTGGTCTTGTGTTTCCATTTATAACCTAACCAAATGGCTAAGAAGAGTGGAATACTGATATAGGTAGAAATTAAGCCTAACCAATCAATTTTGCCACCTAATAGTGCTTGATAGTTCTGACCTAGAATAATGATCGAACATAAGATGAATGCAAACCAAGGTGCAAAAGGGAAGAATTTGGCACGATAGGCAAGATCTTCAACTTTATAACCTTGAGCGATATAGCCTTTACGAAAACGATAATGTGAAATCGCAATCCCTAGCCATACGATGAAACCACACATACCTGACATGTTGAGTAACCAGTTAAACACCTGTTTCTCGCCAATAAATGTGGTTAAGAAGCACAGTGCAGCAACTGCAGTAGTTGCATAAAGTGCATTCATTGGTACACCACGAACATCCAATTTGGAGAACCATTTTGGCGCGCGGCCTTCTCTAGCCATATCAAATAACATACGGGTAGAAGAGTACATGCCTGAGTTGCCCGCAGATAAAATTGCACTGAGAATAACCGCATTCATCAAACTTGCAGCAAAGGCAAAACCAGCTTTTTCATACAATAGTGTGAAAGGGGATAGCGCGATATCTTCACTTTGCGCTGCTTTTAATAACAGTGGATCATCATAACTAACCAGTGTGCCAATGATGAAGATACACAAGATATAGAACAGTAAAATGCGCCAGAAAATTTGCTTAATCGCTAGTGGAATGGTCTTTTTAGGATCTTTTGACTCGCCAGCAGCAACACCAACCATCTCTGTGCCTTGGAATGAGAATCCAGCAATCATGGCTACACCAATCAGTGCCTGAAAACCGCCGACAAAAGGTGCATCTTTATAAGTCCAGTGTTGGAATACTGATACATTAGGCGTCATCATGATTTTAAAAATCATCCAGATACCAATCACAATAAAGACAATAATGGCAATTACTTTGATCAAAGAGAATAAGAATTCACTTTCGCCAAAACCTTTTACTGTTAAAGCGTTAATTGCAAAAATAATGGCAAGGAAGATTGCGCTCCAGTAAAACCCAGGGATATCTGGGAACCAGAATTTCATGATGAATTGGACTGCAACCAATTCAAAGGCAACTGTAATGGCCCAGTTATACCAGTAGTTCCAACCTAAGGCGAAACCAAAACCATCTTCGACATAGCGGCTACCATAGGTAAAGAAGGCACCCGATGTTGGATTATGCGTTGCTAATTCACCTAAGCTGGTCATCAAGAAATAAATCATGATACCGATTAAAGCATATGCCAGTAACGCACCCCCAGGGCCTGCGTTAGCAATGGTAGAACCTGAAGCAAGGAATAAGCCTGTGCCGATCGATCCACCGATCGCAATCATGTTCAGGTGTCGAGCCCCGAGCTTGCGCTGAAGGTGTTGAGGAGCAGATGTATCGCTCATAAAAATTCCTTAAAATGTTTATTTTGCACAGGCATATAAAACCTTGAATCCTTGTTGATCTGCCTTGACCAGACATTGACCAAAACTCTGTTCAATGAGTGGAGGGTAATTCAGAAAACGATTTGCCACGATCCATAACTCACCTGAGCTTTTAAGATGTTGTTTAGCGCGTTGGCAAAGTTCTTCACTTGCATCGTAATTGGTCTGAATCCCCTGATGAAAAGGCGGATTGCTTACGATTGCATCCAAATCTTTGGGCGCATCTACAAAACCTGTTACAGGTAGTAGATTTAACTGATCGAGATTCAGATTATTTTTCTGAAAAGTCAATTCAGTTGATCGTAATGCAAATGCATCAACATCAAGTGCAAAAATCTGCTGGTTTGGATTTAGCTTGGCTAAATAAGCACTAATAATTCCAGCACCACAACCAAAGTCGGCAATCTTACCTGATTTTACTTGACTAAGGTAAGGGACTAATACGGCTGTTCCGACATCTAAATGATCTTGACTAAATACACCAGGCAAGGCACAGATATTTAACTGTTCTTGATCTATTTGAACTGTATAAGTTTTTAACCAACGCTCAAGTGGTTTTAACTCATCATTTTTTTCAATTTTCATTTGCCAAAGTTGGCAGTGACGTGCACTGTCAAGTTTCAGTGTTTTACCATATTGCAATAATTGTTTTGCTGCTCGCTCAACGCCGCCTTTTTTTTCACCAACCAGAAAAATATTTTGATCAAGTTTTAAATGGCTAACCACAACGTGCAGAATATAATTGAGGAGTTCTTTTGACTTGGGAACGAAAATAACAACTTGATCAAACGGTGCTTGTGGGAATTCCACGGAAAAATGAGAGCGAATTCCAGAGCTGATAAAACCTTGATGATCAGCATAATTCCAAGTCCATACTGATGCTTGAACTTGCTCAGGTAAATTTTTGGCGAGTTGGTCATTTGGGGCATTAATCAGTAAAACTTGCCCATTTAAATAATTTTGTTGTCTGATGACAACTTCACTACGTGGATCCATTTTGATCTCTCATCAAAAACAAAGCCCAGTCGTGAAACTGGGCAGTTGCGATTGTTGGTTGATTATTTATGTGTTTCAGGTAAAACAATATTTAAAATTAAGGCAGCAATACCGCCAGTCGCGACACCTGAGCTAAAAATATTCTTAAATAATTCAGGTAGGTGCTCAAGGATCTGAGGGACTTGTGCAACACCTAAACCTAGAGCAAGCGAAATCGCAATAATCAACAAAGCGCGACGATCAAGGTGAATACTTGAAAGAATATTAATACCTGAAGCAGCGACTGCACCAAACATTACCATCACAGCACCACCAAGCACGGCTTGCGGTACTGCTTGGATTACTGCAGCAACAGCAGGGAATAAGCCTAAAATCACTAAAAGTACGGCAATCCAGATACCTACATAGCGACTTGCAACACCCGTGAGTTGAATCACGCCATTGTTTTGTGCAAATACAGAACTTGGGAAAGTATTGAAAATACCTGCTAGGAAAGAGTTAGCACCATTGACTAATACACCGCCTTTAATACGTTGCATCCAAACTGGACCATCTACAGGCTGGTTTGAGATTTTACTGGTTGCGGTAACATCACCAATCGCTTCAAGTGAAGTGACCAGATAAATGAATGCCATAGGAATGAACAAGCTCCAAGAGAAGCTGAGTCCAAAATGCATCGGTGTTGGAATTTGAATTAGAGGGGCATCGTTGAGCACTGAAAAGTTTAAATGCCCCATAAAGCCAGCAAGAATATAGCCAATCACCAGTGCAATTAAAATTGCTGAACTTTTCACCCAAATAATTTTGATACGATTGAGTAAAATAATAATGCCAAGTACGGTACATGACATGATCAGATTATCCGCATTGGCAAAGGTGTTGTCCTGCATCGCAGTATAACCACCGCCCATACTAATCAGACCTTCTTTAATTAAGGTAAGACCAATCAGCAGAACCACAATACCTGTCACCAATGGTGTAATCAGCTTCTTCACCCAAGGCAAAATTCGAGAAACGCCCATTTCAATAAACGAACCAGCAATCACGACACCAAAAATGGCAGCCATCACTTGTTCAACTGGTGTTCCAGCAGCAACCATTGCGCTCCCAATACCAATAATTGGGCCGATGAAGTTAAAACTTGTTCCTTGAACAATGAGCAGTCCTGCACCGAATGGACCTACTTTTTTACACTGTAAAAAGGTTGCAATTCCTGAAATGATTAAAGACATCGAAAGGATCATGTTGGTGTCTTCGCGAGATACGCCAAGTGCCAAACAAATGAGTAATCCAGGGGTTACGATCGGGACTAAAATCGCCAAAAGATGCTGTAAAGCGGCTAAAAATGCAACAAAAGGTTTCGGTCGATCATTGAGTCCGTAGACCAGATCAAGCTGCTGCTGAGGTTGTGAATTCGACATGGGAGTATAAAAAGCGAGAGGCATTAGTGGAATATTCTAATAGAGTTAGCTCGCTTTACCAACGATTCTATGACACTTCGTCAGAAAAAAAGTGCACTGTCAATAAACTGTCACTACTAAAGTTTAGGATTCTTCTGTATAATTTGCCCTCAAATTTAAAGCGTATCGAATTTTACATGTCAGATATTAAAACTCTCCGTAACATTGCCATTATTGCGCACGTCGATCATGGTAAGACGACTTTAGTCGACAAACTTTTACAACAATCAGGTGCTCTTGGTGATCGCGCAGGCGAGATTGAACGTGTTATGGATTCTAACGCGCTTGAGTCTGAACGTGGTATTACCATTCTTGCAAAAAACACTGCAATTAAATGGTTAGATGCTCGTACAAACACTGAATACCGCATTAACATTGTAGATACCCCAGGACACGCCGACTTCGGTGGTGAAGTGGAACGTGTAATGTCGATGGTTGACTGCGTATTGCTTCTTGTAGACTCACAAGAAGGTCCAATGCCACAAACTCGTTTCGTAACGCAAAAAGCGTTCGCACGTGGTTTAAAGCCAATCGTGATTATCAACAAAGTCGACAAGCCAAGCGCGCGTCCAGATTGGGTTATTGATCAAGTATTTGACTTGTTTGATAACCTTGGCGGTACTGACGAACAGTTAGACTTCCCAATCGTTTATGCTTCAGGCTTACGTGGTGTTGCTGGTCCTTCACCAGAAGAATTAGCGGAAGACATGACACCGTTGTTCCAAACGATTGTAGATATTGTTGAACCACCAGCAGTTGATGTTGATGGTCCTTTCCAAATGCAGATTTCATCACTTGACTATAACAGTTTCGTTGGTGTTATCGGTGTTGGTCGTATCCAGCGTGGTTCAGTGAAATTAAACACACCAGTCACTGTGATTGATAAAGAAGGTAAGACACGTAACGGTCGTATCTTAAAAATCATGGGTTACCACGGTTTAGAGCGTGTTGATGTAGAATCTGCATCAGCAGGTGATATCGTATGTATTACAGGTATCGATGCATTAAACATTTCTGACACGATTTGTGATCCGAAAAATGTAGAAGCTTTACCGCCATTGTCTGTAGACGAACCTACAGTTTCGATGACATTCCAAGTAAACAACTCACCATTCGCTGGTAAAGAAGGTAAGTTTGTTACTTCACGTAACATCCGTGAACGTCTTGATCGCGAATTGATTCACAACGTAGCATTACGTGTTGAAGATACTGACAGTCCAGACCGTTTCAAGGTTTCTGGTCGTGGTGAACTTCACCTTTCAGTATTGATTGAAAACATGCGTCGCGAAGGCTTCGAAATGGGCGTATCACGTCCACAAGTAATCATCAAAGAAATTGATGGTGAAAGACAAGAGCCGTATGAAAACGTAACGTTTGACGTTGAAGAACAGCACCAAGGTTCTGTAATGGAGCAAATGGGTCACCGTAAAGGTGAGATGACCAATATGGAAGTTGATGGCAAAGGCCGTATCCGTATTGAAGCAACTGTTCCTTCACGTGGTTTGATTGGTTTCCGTTCTGAATTCTTGACCATGACTTCTGGTACAGGGATCATGACATCAAGCTTCTCTCATTACGGTCCTGTGAAACAGGGTAGCGTAGCGAAGCGTCAAAACGGTGTATTGATTTCTATGGTTCAAGGTACTTGCTTGGGCTATGCACTCTTCACGCTTCAAGACCGTGGACGTTTATTTGCGAAGCCACAGTTAGAAGTGTACGAAGGGATGATCGTGGGTATTAACTCTCGTTCAGACGATATGGTTGTAAACCCAACTAAAGCAAAACAGTTAACCAACGTTCGTGCGTCTGGTACTGATGATGCTTTAACTTTGACACCTGCAATTGAATACACGCTTGAACAAGCACTTGAATTCATTGAAGATGATGAGTTAGTAGAAGTTACACCAAAATCGATTCGTATTCGTAAGCGTTACTTAACTGAAAACGAACGTAAGCGTAACCGCGATAAATAATTTTTCTTCACCGAAAAATGAAAAAACCGCTAAATTTATTTAGCGGTTTTTTATTGCATAAACTTAATGGTCGAGAGATGCTTAAACACATATTTTTATTAAAATAAAAAGTGTTGTTAAAGTGTGAAATAACTTTCTTTTTTTGATAAAAATATTAAATTATCAACATTATGTGGATAACTACACCTGTGTAATAAACAATGCAAAAACAGGTTGCGATCAAGTTCAACTCTGGAGAGTTATAGATGAGTATTATTAAAGAATTTAAAGAATTTGCCATCAAAGGCAATATGATGGATTTGGCGATTGGTGTCATCATTGGTGGTGCTTTCGGTAAAATCATTGATTCATTAGTGAAAGATATCGTGATGCCGGTGATTTCATGGATCTTGGGTGGTGATGTGGATTACACCAATTGGTTCCTTATCCTCGGAGATAACCCGAACAATGTGACGACCTTAAAAGCGGCACAAGATGCAGGACTAAATGTATTTGCTTATGGTAGTTTCTTAACGATCCTGATTAACTTCTTATTATTAGCATGGGTTGTATTCTTGTTGGTGAAAGTGATGAACCGTATCCGTAAACAAGAAGAGGCTGCACCTGAGCCTGAAGCAACACCAGAAGATGTGCAATTGTTACGTGAAATTCGTGATGAATTAAAAAAACAAGGTTAATGCGATCTTGAGTGAAAACGGCATTTTTAATGCCGTTTTTTTATTGTCTATTTGAATAGGATACTGCTGAATAATGATGTGAAAATACTCGTTTTTACGTAGAAAAATTGCTGTTTTCATTCTAAGATGCTGTGCATATTGCGTGGGGATCAATCAACATGAATCGACTATTTGTTTACGGCACACTTTGCCCAAATCGAGAAAATGCTCATATTTTGGGTGGAATAGGTGGTGACTGGCAACAAGCTTTTGTACATGGAACCATTCATATTTTAGATTGGGGGCCAGATCAAGGTTTGCCTGCAATGATACTGAATGAGGCTGATCCTTTGGTTGAGGGATATCTATTTAGTACGGATAAATTAGAACAAAACTGGCAGATGTTGGATGATTTTGAAGGGATGCAGTATCAACGTGTAGAGGTTCTGGTTCAGTTAGTTGATGGTACGGCGACATCAGCATGGACTTATGTGATGAAGCCTCAGAGTTGAAGGGTTTGATTTCACAATAGACGTTTGAGCTTAAATCGGAATTTAAGCTCAAGTTTAACTACTATCTCAAGCTACTCATGCGAAATTTAACTTCGACCAGATGAAAACCAAATTGGCTTTTAATTGGACCATGTAAAATACGTTCTGCGGCAGTAAATACCAGTTTATCAATCACAGGGACTAACTGGCCTTTCTTAACTTCGCCAAGTTCGCCGCCACGTTTTGCTGAATTGCAGGTTGAATATTGCTTGGCGACTTTAGCAAAATCAGCACCTGACTGAATGCGCTTTTTTAGCTGTTCAGCTAAATCTTTATCTTTGACTAGAATATGTCGAACAATCGCAGTTTGCATGATGTGTTCTCCTTTGGTACATCTCAATTCGCTTACGCTTTCTTTAACTTCAGTGGTTGGCATTGTGGGCAGAATACGCTGGCACGTTGTCCTAACTTTAAGTTTTCCAAAGTGGTTTCACAATTCACGCACATCTCTCCAGCACGGCCATAGGCCAAAAGTGTTTGCTGAAAATAACCATTTTCACCCATTGCATTGCTATAGTCACGTAAGGTTGAGCCGCCTAAGTCAATCGCTTGTTTTAAGATGCGTTTAACCTCAATGACCAACTTTTCCACTTGTGCTTTGCTCAGCGTCGAAGCAGGTTGTGCAGGATGAACCCCGATGTTGAATAAACTTTCAGTCGCATAAATATTGCCGACACCAACCACCACATGATTATCCATCAAAGCAATTTTAATGCCGACATTCTTTTTGGCTAGTTTTTCATGCAAATAAGTTGCGTTAAAGTCATCACTCAATGGTTCAGGGCCGAGTGTATCGATTAGCTTGGTCTGATTGGCTTGGTCCAACCATAGAATGCAGCCGAAGCGTCGCGGATCATGGTAACGGAGTTGCAGATCTTCAAAATCAATTACTAAATGATCATGCTTTCTGAGTGCTTCATTCGGCTCACATAAACGAAAGCTGCCAGACATACCTAAGTGCCAAAGCATATGATCTTGTTCAAATTCTGCCAAAATATATTTAGAACGACGTTTAAGCTGAGTTAAGCGTTGTCCAATTAATTTATCAAGGTTATTGGGAATTGGCCAACGTAAGCTTGCATTCAATACTTTGACCGCTTGCACACGTTGTTCTAACAACGGGAGTAGGCTAGTTTTGGTAGTTTCAACTTCAGGAAGTTCGGGCATAATGAGCTCAAGTTGTTTCAACAACAATACAATGAGGGTAAATGTTTCACTTACAATTATGACGGTATTTAATCTTATTTGCTAATGCAGATCAGTAACGTGATTGATGGTTTTAGCTAAAGTTAAATGTGTAAGATAAATATAAAATAATCAGACTCTTACTTTTTAAAAGCCTTTCTTTGAAATTTTGAGAAATAAGGAATCTTCATGCCTTCACCGAAAATTAACCTTTTATACGGTTGTGTTGCAATGTGTATGGGGTTAAGCAGCTCCCTTGTTTGGGCTGATGCACCTAATGCAGAACTAGCCGTACATCTTCCAACAATTAAAGTTGAAGCAACACGTACCGATACCACTTATATGGAAACTCCTGCGTCGATCTTTAGAGTGGATATGCCTCAAAATGATCAATCTGCGCAGGTGAACTTAACCGAAGTGGTGAAAGGGATTCCAAGTGTTCAATTACGCAATCGCGAGAATTATGCGCAAGACTTGCAGCTTTCGATGCGTGGTTTTGGTGCGCGTTCGACCTTTGGTGTACGTGGGATCCGCTTATATACCGATGGTATTCCAGCAACGATGCCAGATGGACAGGGCCAAACCTCGAATATTGATTTAAGCAGCCTCAGTCATCTTGAGGTATTAACAGGCCCATTCTCATCACTTTATGGCAACTCATCGGGTGGGGCAATTTTGGCGACAACTCGAGAGGGGCAGGGTAAAGATTCGATTGAGATGAGTTATGCGGGTGGTAGTCATAACAAGAATCGTGCAGGTCTGGTACTACAGGGTGGTGCGAAAAATCAAAATGAACCGAGCTATATTATCAGTTCCTCATATTTTGACACCGATGGCTATCGTGATCATAGCAGTGCAGAAAAAGTTTTAAATAATGCGAAACTGACGTGGAATTTGGATGATGGTAGTAAAATCAATTGGGTCACAAACTATGTCAAGATTCATGCCGATGATCCTCAAGGATTGAATAGAACTCAGTGGCAGCAAAACCCACGTCAGGTGAATGATGCGAATAATGAATATAAGGTTCGTAAAGATATTGAACAAACCCAAACGGGTGTGACTTGGTCTAAACCAATTAATGATCAGCATGAGTTGTATGCCATGGCCTATTTGGGCAATCGTCAGGTGACTCAATATCAATCGATACCAAGATGTAGTTTTAAAAAAGACACTCGAGAATGTATCCCTAATAGTACGCAACTAAATAAAAATCATGCGGGTGGTGTGATTGATTTTGAACGTAATTATTATGGTGCTGATTTCCGCTGGACAGGTAAAGAATTATTGCCGAATACAACCTTCAGCGCAGGGCTTGCTGTTGATAGTATGGATGAAGATCGTAAAGGGTATGAGAACTTTAATCTTGTTAATGGCTCGCCGTCTTATGGCGTAAAGGGTACATTGCGTCGTAATGAAGACAATAGCCTGTGGAATGTTGATCCATACTTACAAGCATCGTGGCAATTTTTACCGACTTGGCGCTTAGATACGGGCGTACGTTATAGTAATGTGCATTACAAATCCAAGGATCGTTATTTAAGTAATGGCGATGATAGTGATAAAACAGATTACAACAAGGTCTTGCCATCAGCTGCTTTAAGTTGGCAAATTGCACCTGAGTTATTGGCCTATGCCAGCTATGCCAAAGGTTTTGAAACTCCGACATTTACAGAAATGGCTTATCAAGCTGATCCTAAAAAGTCTGGGTTTAACTTTGATCTAAAACCCTCTACAAGTGATAACTATGAGGTGGGTTTGAAATCGCAAAACCCGTTTGGTGATTTCACTGTGGCTGTTTTCCAGAGCAAGACTCAGAATGATATTGTTTCGGCAGGTACTTCTGATGGTCGTTCAACGTTTAGAAATGCGGATAAAACAATACGCCAAGGCGCTGAATTCGCATGGAATAAAAAGCTTTGGAAAGACTTGGAAATGAATGCCAGTTATGGTTATTTGGATGCCAAATTTGATGCTACTATTCCAGCAATTGGTACTGTGAAAGCTGTTGAAAAGGGCAATGCAATCCCAGGAGTCGCTAAAAACCAAGCTTTTATGGGATTAGCGTGGAAACCAGAGCAAGGATTCTATGCAGGTATTGATGCTCAGTATATGGACAAGATTTATGTTGATGACATCAATAGCGATGCAGCACCAAGTTATACCGTTGCTTCAGTCTATACTGGATATGCGTGGAAATACGCAGATTGGGGTATTAATGGCTTTGCACGTGTAGACAACCTATTTGATAAAAACTATGCAGGTTCAGTGATTGTCAACGATAGTAATAGCCGATTCTTTGAACCTGCTGATGGTCGTAACTGGAGTGCGGGAATTAAAGTCAGTAAGCAATTCTAATCTGAAAAGAGCAGCATTTTTATGCTGCTCTTACTGTTTACTTTTTGGGTGCTTGAGCTGGTGTAGCTTTCTTTGCTGCTATGGCTTCTTCAACTTTGGCTAAAGATTCTTTTGCATCAGGATAGTTTGCTGCAGCTAAACGAGAAAAAATATTTTTTGCCTGCTCTAAATCTTGATCAATAATATTGCCGTTAGCGAGCATGTTACCTAGAATCATTAGGGATGGTGCATAATTCTTCTTGGCTAAATCTTTTAAGCTTTCAACAGCTTGTTGTTGCATGAAGGGATTTTTATTTTTAACCCCAATGCCAAGGTCATAGACTGCTTTTAAATTCTTTGCAGGATAGTAGTCTTTGCGAAGTAGAGGCAATAACTTTTGAATTGCAATTTGGTCGTATTGTGGTTTGCCTTGTCTAAAAAGTAAATCCGCGAATTCGACAGTTGCTTCATCTGAACCTTGATTCGAGGCTTTATCTAAATACTCTTTATACTTCTGTGGATTATGCGCTAAGCCAAGTGTACTTTTATGATATGCCTGTGCTAGGACATAGCTTGCTGGCCCATAACCTTTATTAGATGCATCTTGATAATATTGTAGCGCTTTTTTATCATCTTTTACTGTTCCTTGACCAAGTTGAGTCATGTAGCCAAGGTTATAGATTGCTTGCTTATTTCCTGTATTGGCTAAACGTTGCATTTCTTGGAAAGCAGCAGGGTAGTCCTTTGCTTCATAAAGTTGGGTTGCTTTGGTAAACAGAGGATCTACTTTAGTGACCGAGGTTTTATTGTCTGCGGCGAATGCTGAATGACTTGCAATAGTAATTAAACTCGCAATGAGCACTTTTTTCATCTTTATTTTCCTTTCACGTTGATCTGCTTTCATCCTTTGCATAGCAGAACTCAATATGTTGCTCTCATCATAAAAGCTTACGACAAAATGTAAATAAGGATTTTGTATAAAACGTAGCAAAGGTGGATAGTGAAATGGATTTAATATTTTTATTAAATTAATTAAAATCATTGAATTATAATGAATTTAACAAAAGGCTTGTGAGTCATTTGTGGCAAAATGCTCAACAAGCCTTCAAATTTAATCTTTATTTCTGAGAACTGGCTTCCTGTAAAAGTTGCTCAATCTGTTCTGCATTTTGCGGACTACCAGAGAGTCGTATACCATTTTGCAAGAATATCGTTGGTGTACCATCAATTTGTAATTTTTGACCTAGGGCGAGATTCTTCTGTATTGGAGTCTCACACTGCGCTGCATTTTTAGGTGCTTTACGGTGCAGCATATAATCTTCCCAAGCTTCATATTGATTTTTTGAGCACCAAATTTTATTGGCGATAGCTTCTGCTTGAGGATGTAGTTTCTTGAGCGGGAACAAGAACAGATACACGGTGACATTATCAACTGAAGTCATGTGCTGCTCAAGCTTTTGGCAATAAGGGCAATCAGGGTCACTAAAGACATAGAGGATACGCTCTCCATCTCCTTTGACATATTTAATTGCCTGATCGAGAGGTAGTTGTTTGACATCAATTTTGCCAAATTCAGCTAAACGCTCTTCGGTTAGATTTTTCTTGTTTTTGACGTCAAGTAGATTACCAAAAAACAGGTATTTAGCTGTTTCATCGGTATAGATAATTTTACCTGCGGCATAGACTTCATAAATACCAGGTAAAGGAGAGGGGTTAACTGATTTGACTGGAATATCTGGATAATTCTGTTTGAAGTTTCGTTCCAGTGTTTTGCTGTCGGCATGTAGGCTTTGTACGCTGAGAAGACTCAAGCTGAGTACAGATAACCATGTTTTGATCATTATTTTCATGAGAAATCGGTTGTATTGAGAATAGGTGAACAATAACGTTCATTTTGGTTTTCGACAAGAATGATCGTTAAACTTTATTTTAAATAAGGTTGCATCGCTAATTGAAGTAACTCAATCAGATCTGAGTCCATATAGTGATAGTCATCTGGAATATCGAGCACAAACACTTTCTTATGCGTGAGTTGTTTGGAAAACTGTTCTTTGATTTGTTGTTTATGTCGAGATTCCATCACAAAAATTTGCTCGGCCCAAGCGATATCTTTGGATGAAATTGTATGTTTGGCGTGACGGCTGGTTCCCGCTGAACGGGTATGTAGACCATACCCTTGAGCGAAAATACGTTCGGCTGTAGGACTACGCCATTGATTGCGACTGCAAATGAAAAGAGTGTTCAGAATTTTAAATCCATGAGTTGAAATGAGCTTCACGTAAATATTTTGCTTTGGGAATTCGAGGATATTCAATTCTTAATTGTTTGGCACGTACAAGTTTATCTTGTCGTGTATACAGATATTTCTATTGTTTAGGAGGCTTCCAACAGAGGGAACGATGCCTACAGTCTCGACCACGAAATAGAAGTTTTTGTTTACGTCGCCAGGCTCGATTAGGTTATTGTGATACATGATCCATATTAAAAAACTCATGCGTTGATCGGGTTTAGCAGCCGCGATAACACATGAGTTTTTAATATAAAACAAAGCCTGATTTTTACAAGTATTTAGCTCGGTCTTGCTACATCACCATTAAGCGTTTCTGGTAAATCTAAAATGCTTACACCGAGTTCCTCTAAAGCAGTTGGTTTTGCAATGACCAGCGCTAAATAGCCTTCTTCATATGCAATACTATTGACCACTTCAACATCTTTATTGAGTTGAGTTGCAGAGGCAGGAAGATCACCTTTGGCTTGGATTAAATGAAGCCAGTGTTTGGGTTTAGCTTTAAACCATAGACGTGCCACAATTTCCTGACCGAGATAGCAACCTTTATCGAAATGCACACCATCACGTTGATGTAAACGTAATTCTTGAGGTTGAAATAGGTGTTCAGTATTTTGACTAATCCATGCTTGTCCAGACTGAATTGCTTGAATCTGCCAAGCATTTATATCGGTTTCGGTTGGCGAAAATTCAGTTTGAATGCCGTTTGCCGTTGGAAAGACAGAACCTATTTCTTCTAATTTCATCTTAGAAAAAGCACCAAATTTTTTAATATGTTTAGCAAATTCTTCTGCTTGGTCTTGAGTGGTGACAAGTTCAAAAGCTTCTGGATTTAATCTTTTAATCCATAAACCAAAATGAATACGTCCTTTTAAGTCACAAATAGCAGTATAGCGACTTTCATTTTCAGGTAAACGTTCTACATGAATAGTCACTTGACCCTGTAAAAATTTTTGTGCATCGACACCATTTAAACTAAAAGCACTAAAAGCAAGCTGACTCATAGATCAATCCTAAAGCTGCGTTCTGGTCACTAAAAATATGGATTGTTATTTTGCGCCATTTTTCATAAAAAAGCAGCTTGAGATTCTCGATATTCGTGTTCAAATGAGCGATTGATGGCGTAGCATTTGAACAACAAATCGCTATGATAAATCGATCCAACAGAATAATAGTGAAATTGGAGAATAATAATGACTGGAATAGTACGATTACATCGCGTATTCAATGCGCCACCCGCTCGAGTTTTTAAAGCCTTTCTTGACCCAGATGCCTTAGTGAAATGGATGGCTCCGCATGGCTTTACAGCGAAAGTTCATCATCTAGATCCACAAGAAGGTGGAACTTATAAAATTTCATTTAGCAATTTTTCAACAGGACGTAGTCATTCGTTTAGTGGAACCTATATAGAACTCGTGCCAAATGAATTGCTACGTTATACCGATAAATTTGATGATCCGAATTTACCGGGTGACATTCAGGTCACAATTCAATTGAAGCAAGTCTTGGTTGGAACCGAAGTGCATATTACCCAAGAAGGATTACCTGATGTAATACCTGTTGAGGCATGTTATCTCGGTTGGCAAGAGTCGCTTTATTTATTGGGCTTATTGGTGCAAGCGGAGATACCAGACCAATAAATCAAACGACTTAAATCTTAAATAAAGAGTTTTGATGATTATTACATTGGGGGATGCTATGTCAGAACAAGCGATTGTTGAACGCCGTGAACAACTTGCACGTATAGCGATGCGTGAAGCCTTAGAAAATCAACAAGCTGAAGATAGTGTGGAATTGTTTATTCAACACCATCTGGAGGAAGTGGAGCCAGCATATTGGAAAAAACACTTTGGAACTGCAACACCATTACCTACACAGGTGTTAGCGTTGTTGGTGCTTGCTCATCAGTGGCAAGATGAGGACTTGGACAGTTATGATATGCTGGATTTTACCTTGCCAGATGAAATCACCAACTATGTGATTTGCGTGAGTTTTGATGCAAAAGGGCAGGTTATTGATATATCAATGGAAAGTTGACTGAATAAGCTGTTGGAGAGTCGTGTGCAAATTGAGATCAAACGTATTTACGATCCTGTGGAGTCAACCGATGGGCAGCGTGTACTGGTTGATCGCTTATGGCCAAGAGGTATTTCTAAAGAGCGTGCGCATTTGGATGTATGGCTGAAAGAAATTGCACCTTCAACTGAATTGCGGCAGGCTTTTTGTCATCAAGCAGAGCACTGGTTGAGTTTTCAAGAGGGATATTATCAAGAGCTTAAAGATAATCCGTATGTACATCAGCTCCGAGAAATGGCAGAGCAACAGCAATTGACGCTGATTTATGCAGCTAAAGATCCTGAGCTTAATCATGCTTTGGTACTTAAAAATTATTTACTTGGCAAAGCGATTCAAGCCTAAATTTTGAAAAACTGCGTCTATCCATCATAATAGTCGTTTTGAGTTTCTTTTATGTCTTTTCCAAATTGCCCACAATGCCAATCAGAATATACTTATCAAGATGGCGATTTATTGATTTGCCCTGAATGTTCACATGAATGGAAGGAAGGGGAAACATCAGCTTCAGAATTACAAGACATTATTAAAGATGCCAACGGTAATGTATTGGCAGATGGTGATAGCGTTACGGTTGTGAAAGACCTAAAAATTAAAGGTTCATCTTCTGTGGTGAAGGTGGGAACAAAGGTAAAAAGTATCCGCTTAGTACCTGATGCAAGTGATGGTCATAATATTGATTGTAAGATTGATGGGGTTGGTGCGATGAAATTGAAATCAGAGTTTGTGAAAAAAGTTTAAATTTTTATTTAGGGGCATGAAAATGCTCCTTTTTTCTATCTGATATAAATTACCAAAAGTGAACAAAAAACAATCTTCTTAAACGGTGAGAGCTGATCTATATTGTTGAGATAACAAACAACAGTAACTCCAAGAATAGAGGTCTTTATGTCAGGATGGTTTGAAGTCAGTCAGGCGAGTGATGGGCAATATCGCTTCGTATTAAAAGCAGGTAATAGTGAGACTGTTTTAACGAGTGAATTATATAAAACCAAAGCAGCTGCACTGAATGGGATTGCATCAGTACAAAAAAATAGTCCTGATGATGGTCGTTATGAAAAATTAACTTCTAAAAATGATAAGCCATACTTTAATTTAAAAGCTGCAAACCATCAGGTGATTGGTAACAGTCAGCTGTATTCAAGTGAACAGTCGCGTGATAAAGGCATTGAGTCTGTGAAAAAGAATGGACCATCAGAAACGATTAAAGATTTAACCACTTAACCCCAATAAAAAAGCCGTTTCATTGAAACGGCTTTTTTACAGCTAGAATTGAGATTAGCGAACAAGTTTTGCTAATAATTCTTCTTTATTGAGGTTGCTGGCATCAGCATCGCGACGCCCTTTATATTCGAAAGTGCCTGCATCCAAGCCTTTCTCACCAATCACGATACGATGAGGAATACCCATCAACTCAAGATCAGAGAATTTCACGCCTGGACGTTCGTTACGATCGTCTAGTAATACGTCATAGCCTTGTGCTTGTAATTCAGCATAGAGTGCTTCAGCTGCTTCAAGCGTACGTGGTGATTTATGTGCATTCATTGGCACAATTGCAATTTCGAATGGTGCAATCGCTTGTGGCCAGATAATGCCTTTATCATCAAAGTTTTGTTCTATCGCAGCAGCGACTACACGTGTTACCCCAATTCCGTAACAACCCATGGTTACGGTAAATGGTTTGCCATCTTCACCTAAGACTTTACAGCCCAAAGCTTCAGAATACTTTGTACCGAGTTGGAAAATATGACCAACTTCAATACCACGTCTAATTTGGATTGTACCTTTACCATCTGGAGAAGGATCACCTTCAACCACATTACGTAGGTCAAACACTTCCGTGAATTTTGCATCACGCTCCCAGTTTACACCTGTTGCATGTTTGTCGACTTCATTTGCACCCGCCACAAAGTCAGACAATACTGACGCAGCGCGATCCACAATCACAGTTAAGCCTTTTTCTAGCAGACCTTGTGGACCGCAGAAACCAGCTGTTAGGCCGTGTTGTTGCAATTGTTCTTCAGTCGCAAATGCTAAAGGTGCTGCAATCAATGGATGCTTTTCAGCTTTAATATCATTGAGCTCATGGTCGCCACGTAAGAACAAGGCTACAACTGGTGTATTGCCTTTGTCATCGGTTGGACCTTGTACTAATAATGCTTTAACAGACTGTTTGGCATCGGCATTTAAGAACTGGCAAACATCAGCAATGGTTTTTTGGTTTGGCGTATCGACCAAGGTCAATGCTTGAGTTGCAGCAGCGCGCTCACCGACTAAAAGTGCTTCTGCCATTTCAACGTTCGCAGCAAAGTCCGATTCTGTCGAGAACGCGATGTCATCTTCACCGCTTGATGCAAGTACATGGAATTCATGCGATGCAGAACCACCAATTGAACCTGTATCTGCTTGTACTGGACGGAAATCCAAGCCTAAACGCGTAAAGATACGACTATAGGTGTCATACATGACATCATAGGTTTCTTGTAATGATGCTTGATCCGCATGGAAAGAATAAGCATCTTTCATAATGAATTCACGCGAGCGCATCACACCAAAACGTGGACGAATTTCATCACGGAATTTGGTTTGAATTTGATAGAAGTTCAATGGTAATTGCTTATAGCTTTTAAGCTCGTTACGCGCCAAGTCGGTAATCACTTCTTCGTGAGTTGGACCAAGTACAAAAGGATTATCATGACGATCTTTAAAGCGTAATAGCTCAGGGCCGTATTGTTCAAAACGACCTGATTCTTCCCAAAGCGCAGCAGGTTGTGTCACAGGCATGAACACTTCTAATGCGCCTGAACGATTCATTTCTTCACGAACAATCGCATCTACTTTCTTTAAAACGCGCGTTCCCATGGGCAACCAAGAGTATAAGCCAGAAGCTAATTTACGAATCATCCCCGCACGTAACATGAGCTGGTGTGAAATCACTTCAGCATCATTTGGGGTTTCTCTTAACGTTGCAAATAAAAAGCGGCTTGCGCGCATGGAAACTGTCCTAAAGTTAAGTGTTATTTAAAAAGTGCTATAAAATGAGCAAAATAATGGGCTCAGTTTTGAGCAAATGGCATTATGACATGAAACGTGCAATTTCGCGCAGTATAAAGCAGTAGCATGTGGTTAAATATTGAAATCGTTAAAAATTAGTATCGAGACGGTAGGAGATTTATAGAAGATTGAGAGATTAAGTCGAGCCGAGTGTATTTAAACGATTGATAATATCGCTATATTCAACCTCAGTCTTATGGTAGGCGTTGCGTAGGCTTTCAACGGTTTTTTTGACGTTTTCAATATTCTGAGCATTATTCTCAAGGTTGTTTTTAAGTTGTGCTGGTAGCATTTCACCTTTGCGGTGATACTCCATTTCTTGACGTTTAAAACTAATCTTATCTTTTTGTAATTGCTGCAATTGTTCCTGTTGATAATTCAACTGTTTTTTTAGGGTGGCTAAAATCTGATCCCGTTTTGCTGCGGCAATTTGCGGACTACCGTAGGCGCGTTTTAATCTTAAGTCTTGTTCACGACGACGTGCTTGAGATTCTCGTTGGGCAGATTGCTGAGCATCAGCTGCGGCATTATAAGCACGATTGCGTTTGATCACTTGCATATTACGATCGAGTGCTTCATAACCGTGACGGATATGTTCTGGCGTGACGGAGGTGCTGACATTGGCAACACCGTTTTTGTCATAATAACGATACCAAACAGGCTTAGCTTGTTCAGTTGCGGCAAAAGTGGAACTGTTGACAAATAGCAATAGAAAAAAACAACAAATGTAACTACGAGTAATCGTTGTAAAGTGACGAATGCGGAAACCGCACTTTAACGAACCAGTCATTACATTCCCCGTAAAAAAGTTAATTAAATCACTTATTTTTAAATAATAATCAGTTGTATATTAGTGCTAATTTAGACATTTAAAAATAGTTATGCAGCAAAAAAAATAGGAATTTAATCAAAAGTGTGAACTGTTTGTGATTGTTAAGAGAAACTGATAGGTTGGTTCAAAAAACTTCATTGATAATGCAAGTAAAGATATGTTAAAAATATCAACTAATCTGTATAAAACAAATTAAACCAACCATAGTTTGTATTGAGTATTGGGGCAGGACAATAAATGGACGATAAATTTCAAAATTTAAAGGTGATGGTGATTGACGATTCAAAAACGATTCGCCGTACAGCTGAGACCTTGTTACAACGTGAAGGTTGTGAAGTGATCACTGCGGTTGATGGCTTTGAAGCATTGTCAAAAATTGCTGAAGCCAATCCAGATATCGTTTTTGTAGACATCATGATGCCTCGTTTAGACGGTTATCAAACCTGTGCATTAATCAAAAATTCTCTAAATTATCAAAATATTCCAGTAATTATGTTGTCAAGCAAAGACGGTTTGTTTGATCAGGCTAAAGGGCGTGTTGTGGGGTCGGATGAATATTTAACGAAGCCATTTAGTAAAGATGAGTTGTTAAACGCGATTCGCAACCACGTTAGCGCATAAAATTTAAGATTGAGGAAAAAATGGCTCGTATACTTATTGTAGATGATTCACCTACTGAAACATTTCGCTTTAGAGAAATTTTGACAAAGCACGGTTATGACGTTATTGAAGCAACCAATGGTGCTGACGGGGTAACCATGGCGCAAGCAGAATTGCCTGACTTGGTGTTGATGGATGTGGTGATGCCAGGGATGAATGGCTTTCAAGCGACACGCCAAATCAGTAAAGGTAAAGACACACAACATATTCCTGTGGTGATTGTCAGTACTAAAGATCAGGCTACAGACCGTGTATGGGGTAAACGTCAAGGGGCTTGTGATTATTTGACTAAGCCGATTGATGAACAGCAGCTTATTGATGTAATTAAACAATTATTAAGTTAATTTTTGCTCAAGATGAGCCTTCTCAATACGGGATAGGGTATGGCAGCAAATGGATTTATCGAATTGCTTCGTTTATCCAAGCGAGGCAATAAGCAATATACTTCAACTCAAAATGAAGTCAGCCGTTGGTCTGGTATCGCATTTGAGATGTTGGGGCAATATTTTGTTGCGCCGTTAGGGGAAATTTCGGAGGTGATTTATCCTCCGAAATATACACCAGTACCAAATACTCAGGCGTGGGTGCGCGGTTTGGCCAATATTCGTGGACGACTACTTTCCGTTTCTGATTTAACACATTTTATTTCAGGACAGCGAAGTCAGTTTTCCCCAACGCAAAAAGTGATTTGTATTAGCCATCAAGACCATTATGTGGGGTTGGTCGTCGATCAGGTTTTGGGGATTCAACACTTTAATAAAAAGAGTTTTTTCTCTCAAAATAATGAGCTGGATAATAAATTGAAAGATTATTGCCAAGGTCATTTCCATCAACATAATCAACAATGGCATGTGTTTTTATTGAGTCGGTTGCTCAGCAATCCTCAATACATGAATGCATCAATAAAATTTATAAACTAATTTATACGCTACGGAACATAAACGCGTATTCAGGGGAGAAGCTGATATGGGCTTTAAACTTAAAAAAAAGAACGGCAATGGCGATAGTGCAGGGCTGAAAAAAGGTGGTGCGTTTTTAGATAATATTAAAACGCAACTTGACCAGTTTTCGCGCTTATTCGGTGAAACAGAGAAATCAAAACCGATTATCTATCGTGCTTTAATTGCTTTGGCCCTTGCAGTTATCCTCTTAATTTACTTATTCGTGAGTGTTCCGCGTTCGAACCAATTGACCCGTAGTTTGGGTGAATTGCGTTTGTTATCGCAAACCATTTCGCGTCAAGCAACTGAAGCAACTGCGTCTGGTACGCCAGAAGCAATGAAAAAACTAGTTGAGTCAGAGAAGCAGTTTGCTGAAAACCTAGACACGGTTGAAAGTGTGTATGGTAAAGGCTCTGATGAATATAAGAAGGTGAGTGGACTTTGGGACACTGTCGCTAAGAATATTGACTTGATTGCGTCGCAACAAAAAGTCATTAACCAACTTTACGATACCAACATCTCGATCAGTGAAACGATTCCTGAAATTCAGGCTGAATATAACTTGATGGTCGATCAAATGGTTCGTGAGAACATGCCGAGTAGTCAGGTAATTATCACCAAAAACCAAGTGTTCATCGCGGAACGTATTTTACGTTCGATTAACTCGGTACTGGTGGGTACAGACAACTCAAACGTTTCAGCGAATGACTTTGGTGCCGATATCGATACCTTTGGTGTTTATTTAAATGCACAGTTAAATGGTAGCTCAGAGCTTGGTGTAGACCGTATTAGTTCATCAGCATTACGTGAGTCTGTAGACAGCATTAAATCTGATTATGATGCAGTATTGAAATCTGCGGCAGCAACCGTATTGCAAAACGCCAATCAGATTGTTCGTGTACGTCAGGCATCTTCACAAATTTTCTCTCAGTCTGATGCGCTTTTGACCTCACTCAATGATTTGTCAAACAAAGCAGAAGGCGGTTGGGGTAACGTAATCGCAGGTATTGTGCTGATTGGTGCTTTAGGCTTACTTGTATTCTCTGCATTGCAATTACTTGCACTACGTAGTAACACGGATAAAGAGCGTGTGACACGTTTACAAGATGAATATGACCGTAACCAAAATGCGATTTTGCGTTTACTGGATGAGATTGCCGACTTAGCGGACGGTGACTTGCGTTCGTATGCAACGGTATCTGAAGACTTTACGGGTGCGATTGCCGACTCGATTAACTTTGCGATTGACCAGTTACGTGACCTTGTATCTCGAATTACAGATACCTCGCAAGAAGTTGCACGCTATACCCAAGATACCCAGAGCATTACCAACCAGTTAGCGGAAGCTTCTGAACATCAGGCGCAAGAAATTGCAGGTGCATCAGCCGCGATGAACGAAATGGCATTGTCAATTGACCAAGTATCTGCCAACGCATCTGAATCAGCTGACGTAGCACAACGTTCGGTACAAATTGCAACCAATGGTGCGCAAGTGGTAAACCGTTCGATCGAAGGTATGGATCACATTCGTGAACAGATTCAAGAGACTTCAAAACGTATTAAACGTTTGGGTGAATCTTCTCAAGAAATTGGTAACATCGTCTCGTTGATTAACGATATTGCCGACCAAACTAACATCTTGGCATTAAACGCAGCGATTCAAGCATCGATGGCAGGTGAAGCAGGTCGTGGTTTCGCGGTCGTAGCGGACGAGGTACAACGTCTTGCAGAACGTTCTGCATCAGCAACCAAGCAGATTGAGAGCTTAGTAAAAACCATTCAAACAGATACTAACGAAGCTGTAATTTCGATGGAACAAACTACGTCGGAAGTTGTACGTGGTGCGAACTTGGCGAAAGATGCAGGTATTGCACTAGATGAGATTCAAACGGTATCGGGTGACTTGGCAAAACTGATTGCAAGCATTTCGGATGCAGCAAAACTTCAGTCAGCATCTGCCAGCCATATTGCAACCACGATGAATGTCGTTCAGGAAATTACTTCACAAACAACAACTGCAACGTTTGATACAGCGCGCTCAGTTTCTGAGTTGGCAAACATGGCTGAATCATTACGTGAATCGGTAACTGACTTTAAGTTACCTGAGTAAACCGAATTGGAAAGGCAGATGGGGGTGTCTGTCTTTCCATTTTTAGAGATGTTGGATATCTCAACAAGGTGATGGCGAAATGTAACTACATCTTGTGTGATAGATAGACGTAATTTTTACCCACGTTGGTGGATAAAAACGAAAGAAGCAGCTATGAAACAAATATTAAAAACGTTAGTTGAAACGATGACGCTTCCTGAAGACAGTTATCTTGAACAAGATGCAGAGATTCTTGAAATTTTTATTGAAGAATTAGATGAGATCTTTGTTGAGTTAGAACCATTATTAGTTCAATGGACGGAACAACCACATCAGCAAGATGTGCTTACAGATATTCGCCGCCATTTTCATACGCTGAAAGGCTCTGGAAGAATGGTTGGAGCGAAGTCGTCTGGAGAGTTGGCGTGGACGGTTGAAGATACTTTGAATCGTGTCATTGCTGGTACGATTACCTTAAATACCGATATTCAGCGCTATATACAATCAGTTTTTAATCTGTACCGTTTTAAACTGATTCATGATTTTAAAGCCGTTCAAAAACATCTCATCGATTTCAGGCCACTGGTTTTATTAGGACAACAATTACAACAACAGCAAAGTCCTGAGCCAGCGTTGGCAGAGTTGTTTAAGCTTGCTACTGATCTGACACATGATGATGTAATGACAGGCCTTGAATGGGCGGCAGATGCTGAAGCAGTTGAAGAAACTGTACCTGAAATTATTGCAGTCGAATCTCTTTCAGCCGAGACAACAAATCATACCGATGATGAAGTTCTTGCGAAAGAAACTTTGGCAATCTTCTTGGAAGAGGCAGAAGAGCATCTTGCCACAATTGATCAATTCTTGGTGAATGATCATCCGAGTAATGATCACTATAATACGCTGATCCGAGCATTACATACCTTACGTGGTAGCTCTGCCATGGCGCAGGTTGATCATGTGTTTGAGGCCAGCTCAAAAGTCGAGAATCTGTTTAAAACATTACTACAAGAAGAGCTGGATTCAAGTTCAGATGAAACGGCATTGCTGACACATTATGCTCAATTTGTACGTGATTATTTACATACCTTGAAGCAACAAGCGCCACAGCAGAAGTTTGATGAAATCTATGCAACCTTCAACGTTGCATGGGATAGCTATGACTTCCAACTCGAAGAAAAGAATGGGACCACAGTTCGACCACAAGGGTTGGTTTCTGAGCTACTCGAACTGAATATCAATGATCTCTTAGATGTCGAGTTCGATTTTGAAAAACGTGCGCGTCACGAGTTTCCTAAGTATATTCAGTTACTCAGCCAGCAAGCTGAGACCTTGTTGCAGCATACCCATCACCATGCAACGATTGGTATGTATCAATACACCAGCCAGTTGCGTTCAAGCTATCAAGATATTCTCTTTAAACCAAGTTTACTTAATCTTGATTATGCCTTTGAGCTTTATCATCAAGTACATCAACAGTTTATTCAACTGTTTGATACTTTGGCCGCGGGACAACGGGTTACCTTAAGCAAAGCGCATGAACTTGTTTTAAATGAATTAAGCTCATTCACTCAACAAAATGTTGAGTCTTTGGAAATACCAGTTGTTGAGGTCACTGAGGCAGTTGAACAGACAAATACCGTCGAACTCAAACAGGCAACTACACCTGTTATTGCCGCCACTACCGATTTAGCTGCTCAATTTGTTTTAGATAAGCAACTGTTGCAGTCGGATGATGCGAATCGTGACTTTGATCCAGATTTATTAGATATCTTCCTTGAAGAGGCCGATGAGTTACTGGGTGGTATTGATGCTGATCTAAATACTTGGGCTGCGGACAATCAAAACGTCAATGCCTTAAAGAATTTGATGCGTTATTTGCACACCTTAAAAGGTGGCTCAAATATGATTCAAGCGCGTCATATTGGCTTAATTGCACATGAGTTAGAAACGATCTACGAGAAGTTGATCAATCAACAAATTCAGGCAACGCCACAATTGATTGCTACGATTCGTTCAGTTCAAGATGATATTGCAGATCGTATTCAAACTATTCGTGATCAACAGGTGGATTATCCATCGACACACACTTTGGTTGTGCTTGCTAATTTATCCAAAACTGCTGTTGTGGAAGATGCAGTTGAAACTGAATCGGTACCAGCAACACTACCAGATCAATCAACTGTAATTGAAGATGTTGTTGAGTCATCAGAGGCAATGATTACGGTAGCGCCAGCCAAAACTGAGTCTGTATCAGCTGCGATTGATGTCACCACATTTGCTGCTCAGTTAGCTCTGGATAAGCAACAGTTACAATCAACAGATGCAAACCGTGACTTTGACCCAGACTTATTGGATATCTTCCTTGAAGAAGCAGATGAGTTGATGGGTGGGATTGATACGGATCTGAATACTTGGACTGCCGATCATCAAAATATCAATGCGTTAAAGAACTTGATGCGTTATTTGCACACCTTAAAAGGTGGTTCAAATATGATTCAGGCACGTCATATCGGTTTGATCGCGCATGAATTAGAAACGATTTATGAAAAGCTGATCAACCAGCAGATTCAAGCAACGCCACAACTAATTGCGATCATTCGTTTAGTCCAAGATGATATTGCAGATCGTATTCAAACTATTCGCGATCAGCAAACAGATTATCCATCTACCCATGTGGTGCAGTTACTACAACAGGCAGATCAAGTAGTTGCTCCTGCAACGTTTGACACAGCTGTTGAGGATATGCCTGTAGATGAAGTCAATGAAACTGAGAGCGTTGCTACTCAAGCAGAAGTACTTGAACTTATCGAGGCTGAAGCTGAAGTTGACGTGCAGCCAATAGCGCTTGAAGAGCAAGTTAGCAGTGTTGTAGTTGAAGAGGAAGTGTTGGAAGATACTTCAGCAGCTCAAACTGTTGTGACAGAGACCACGTCGGCAGATGACGATGTTCGTTCTCTGGTTGAACAAACTTTCCTAGAGGAAGCGGAAGAATTAATAGAGCAGGCACAAGGCTTATTAAAACAATGGTTTGATCAACGTGGTAACCGTAGTTTACTGTTGCAGTTACAGCGTAATGCCCACAGTCTCAAAGGTGGTGCACGTATGGCAGAAATGGATGCTATTGCCATTATTGCCTACCACTTAGAAAATGCATTCGAGCAATTTGGTGTACATCATTTCAATTCGAATGTGTATGACAACTTACTCAATACCGCATTTGCTTGGCTGAATGATGCAATCTTTAAACGTCAATATGCGAATTTCGACGGCTTAAAACAAAGCCTAGAAAAAATGGAGTTTGTCGACGTTTCTGCACAACTGCCACAAAAGCTTTCTGCTAAAGATATCTTTACCCCTGAATATACGATGGAATTTGTTCAGGGAGACGGTACTGAACCGCCGTCAATGCTGGGTGAGTGGGAAACCACAGAACGGATTGAACAGAATAATGAAATGATCCGTGTTTCTGCTGATGTCATTGAGAAGATGATTGACTTGTCTGGGGAAAATGCGATCAACCGTTCACGTATTGAAATGGACCTAGGTCAGTTGGGCGGTACCTTGACGGAAATGGAACTGGCAATCAAACGTTTGGCGGATCAATTACGTCGAATGGAAGGTGAGTTGGAAAGCCAGATTATTGCACGACACGGTGGTGAAAACTCGCGTTATGCCGATTTTGACCCACTGGAAATGGACCAGTATTCATCGTTGAACCAATTGTCTAAATCATTGGCAGAGTCTGCATCGGATTTGGTTGACTTCAAAACCACACTGTCTGAAAAGATTCGTGATACCGAAGGTTTGTTGTTACAGCAGTCACGTATTCAGGCTGAAATTCAAGAAAGCTTGATGCGTACTCGCCTGGTCCCATTCTCGCGTCTATTGCCGCGTTTACAACGTATCGTGCGTCAAACAGCATCGACCTTGAACCGTCCTACAGAACTGGTGGTGAATAATACTGAAGGTGAATTAGACCGCAGTATTCTTGAACGTCTGGTTGCACCGTTTGAACATATGTTACGTAATGCGATTGACCACGGGATTGAAGACCGCGAACAACGTCTACAGGCACAAAAGCCAGAGACTGGACATATTGTGCTAAACATTGGGCGTCAAGGTACAGATGTGGTTGTGACCTTCAGCGATGACGGTAAAGGGATTGATGTTAACCGTATCAAAGAAAAAGCATTACAGACTGGTTTAATGACCAAAGATCAGAAACTTGATCAGGAAGAAATTCTACAATTTATCTTCCATCCAGGCTTTAGTACCGCGGCTCAAGTCACTCAAATTTCTGGACGAGGTGTAGGTCTGGATGTGGTACAAAGTGATATTAAAACGCTAGGCGGTCACGTCAGTGTCGATTCAACTTTAGGTAAAGGAACGACCTTTACCATTCGCGTACCAACGACAGTAGCGGTAAGCGATGCCTTGATGGTAAAAGCAGGCGATCAACAGTTTGCTTTCCCGTTGGCGCAGATCGATCGTATTGTGCGTATCTCACCAATGGCATTAGAGCAGTACTTTGATAGTCAAGAAGACTACTTCAGTATTGACCAAGAACGCTATCGTTTACGTTATTTGTCGGAGTTCGTTGCTGGGCAACCAATTCCACGTTTGAGCGGTGTGGTTCACTCATTGCCTGTGCTGTTAATTAAAGGTGCCCAAGGTCAGACCACGGCATTGCTAGTTGACCAGTTGATTGGATCGCGAGGACAAATTGTTGTAAAACCTGTGGGGCAACAGTTCTCAAGTATTGGCGTAATTGCAGGTGCCACCATCCTAGGTGATGGTCAAGTATGTTTGATTTTGGATGGTCAAAACATTGCTCGACAAGCACAGTCAACTGCGCGTAGTAAACAGGCTGATGAGACTTATACCAAACAGCGTTATGATGAACGTCGCCTGATTATGATTGTCGATGACTCAGTAACGGTACGTAAGGTAACTTCACGTTTGTTAGAGCGCCAAGGTTATGACGTTGTAACTGCGAAAGATGGTGTGGATGCAATCGAACAACTTGAGACGATTAAGCCAGATCTGATGTTGTTGGATATCGAGATGCCACGTATGGATGGCTTTGAAGTATCGAATCTGGTACGACATCATGAAATCCACCGTGATTTACCAATCATTATGATTACATCACGTACCGGTGAGAAGCATCGTGAACGTGCATTATCGCTTGGTGTAAACCAATATATGGGTAAACCGTTCCAAGAGGAGGCACTCTTGGAAAATATTGAAAGCTTACTTGCAGTGCGCTAAGAGGTGAAAAATAATGGCAAAGAAAAGCGTAAACTCAGCACTGGGGCAGATTGACCAGCAAGAGTTACAACATTTAATTACGGTTTCAACAGGATTTATTGATGCATATATTATTCAATGCCATCAAAAAGTGCCGATGCTGTTACCGCAAAATATTGTGTTATCCGCAATGGATACTCAAACCAATGTTGATCATATTGAATGGCATGATCTAAAACTTCCTGTCTATGCCGTGAATGATCCGAAGCAGAAACAAGGGGTTGCGTTGGTGATTGAAGGGGATGATGTTTCTGAGCGATTTGCTTTGGTCTGCGATGAAATGCCTGAATCGATTCGTGTGCGTATTTCAGAAATTGTGGATGAAGAGCGCGAAACCGATGACGACAAAGTTTTTAAATATGTAAAAATGGGAGAGCATGAATTCTATGTTCCCCATTTGCAAAATATACAAACCCAGCTCGGGTTGTAATAAAAAAGGAACTCATTTGAGTTCCTTTTTTATTGATCTCTTTTTATTTTTAAGCAAGCAGCTCGATTAAAATCTGTTCATAGATTTCAGCCAATGGTTCAAGTTCAGCGACATTGACATGCTCATTAATCTGATGGATGGTTGCATTCAACACACCTAACTCAAGTACTTGCGCACCTGTAGGGGCAATAAAGCGACCATCTGAGGTTCCGCCACTGGTTGAAAGTACAGTATCAATGCCTGTAACATTTTTAATCGCCGTTTTTGCAGCATTCACCAACTCGCCAACGGGTGTAAGGAATGGCAAACCAGATAAAGTCCACTGAATATCATAATTCAGCTGATGCTTATCTAGGGTCTCAAGTACACGTTGTTTTAAGATGTCTGCAGTGACTTCGGTTGAATAACGGAAGTTGAAAGTGACTTTTAATGTACCTGGAATAACGTTGGTTGCGCCAGTGCCTGCTTGGATATTTGAAATTTGGAATGAGGTTGCAGGAAAGTATTCATTGCCGTTGTCCCAAACTGTTTCGCACAATTCATTGATGGCTTTAGAAGCAGAATGAATTGGGTTCTCAGCCAGATGTGGATAGGCAACATGACCTTGCTTGCCATGAACTGTGAGTACCGCATTTAGAGAGCCACGACGACCATTCTTGACGATATCGCCCAGTTGATTTGTGCTTGATGGTTCACCGACCAAGCACCACGTCATTTTTTCATTACGCGCTTCTAATGTTTCAACGACTTTAACGGTACCATTGATAGATGGTCCTTCTTCATCCGAAGTAATCAGGAAGGCAATTGAACCTTTATGATTTGGATGTTTAGCAACAAAACGTTCAGATGCAACCACCATCGCAGCCAATGCGGTTTTCATATCGGCTGAACCGCGCCCATATAATTTACCATCACGAATACTTGGTAAAAATGGATCTGAATTCCATGCGTCTAAATGACCCGTTGGTACAACATCGGTATGTCCTGCAAAACAGAATACTGGATTTTGAGTACCGCGGCGTGCCCATAAATTATCAACATCTTCAAAACGCATGTTTTCGATATTAAAGCCAATCTTTGCTAAACGCTCTGCCATGATGTTTTGACAATCATGATCTACAGGCGTTACAGACGGTTGACGAAGGAGTTGTAAACTAAGTTCGAGCGTATCGGAATGGTTCATGCGAGATGTAGCTAAATCTGGTGAAATGTGAACCGATATAATAGGGGAATATGATGCAGAAAGGTATGTAAAAATAAACCTTATCTAGGTTTAGATAAGGTTTTGGTAAGTTGCTTTCAGGGATTACATCTTATCTTGTGTTTTCTCCGCGGTTTGAGTGACTTTATCACCCGCCTTAGATACATCTTTACCAATACCTTTAAATGTATTACAGCCAGTTAAAACAAAAGCAGTCATGATTGAAGCAACTAAAATTTTTTTCATCATCGTCTCCATTTCAATTTAATTATGATGTACTTAAGAGGCTAAAAAAGTTAACAGAAAATGACCATGTGGGTTTGATGGTAGATATGTTATAAAATGTTAATTTGTAGAATAATAATTCACTTTATTTCATAAATAAAAGTGAAGGTTGGCGGAACATATAATAAGAAGGTGTTGGTTGGTCCTGATAATATAAACCATTGGTCCACCAAACAGCTGTTTGTGATGAAGACCCTAGATCAGGGCAGAGCCATTCATGACGTTGTAAGCGATAATAAGGTGTTTGCGGAATCTGTGTACCCCATTGTCCTAAACGCCGTGATGTATTGATCCAAGAAGGTAGGCTTAAATTATTTTGCTCATGGGGTAGATAGAGTTGTCCTTTCATGACGGCAAATTTTCGTTGAATCTGATACTGGTTTGCTTCCGAAAATTGAAATTGACGTTCGGTAAAATGTCTTAATTTTCTTTGTAATGTGTCTTGTCGATTGAGTCCATACCATTGCGCTAAATCTAGTTTTTCTTCACCAAGATAATATTTTAAAGCCACTTCCCAGTGTTCAACTTCTTGCGTCTGTCGATTGAGTACAACAAAATCGAGTTCACCTAAAGTCACTGCACCTGCAATTTTCTGAATACTGTGTCCAAGTAGTTGATAGGGATGGTATTCATCATCCAATAGCCAAAACCAGAGTAAATTCTCAAAACGTAAACCAAGGCGTGTACTTTTTAGTTGTGCCAGAAAATCAATCAGCGCTTGAGGCTGTTGATCGAGTTGCTTTAAGCGTTGTTCATAGTTTTGATAATAATTCTGCCACTTGGAATCATGATGAAATTCAAAATTATGCTTTACAGCTAGTTCACTGGGTATTTGCGTCAAGATATTCGGACTGGCAATACAAAACGCTAAATGTCTTACGATAGGAGTCTTAAACTGTAGCCAAGGTTCAAAATAATAAACAGGACTCATTGCGCTAGGCATAAAATAACTCAATCATTGAAATAATAAGTGAAGTTTAAGAAAGAGTGATAAAAACACTTTATACTAGCACGGTTGCAAATAAGTGTCGGTTAATTACTCAATGAAAACATTGTTCTGGCGTAGTTTAGTCGTGATTTTTATTACGTTGGGAATTATTGGGGCAATTTTACCTGGTATGCCAACCACTGTTTTTCTGATTCTTGCAGCGTGGGCTGCTTCAAAAGGCTGGCCAGAAATGGATGCATGGCTATTGAATCATCCGAAGTATGGACCAACGTTACGCAATTGGCGTGAGCATGGCACAGTCCCGCGTAAGGCAAAATGGATTGCCAGTATCATGATGCTGATCAGTGGTGTTTTGATGCTATTTACCAATGCGCCATTTTGGGTGAAAGTCTTTACTGATGTCACTATGTTTATCGTTGCAGTGTGGTTGTGGTTACGCCCCGAGCCTGAGCAGCGTTAAGAAAAGCAACGCTTTGTCCGAGCGCAAGACCTTGCGCCAAATATGGCTCATATGCTGTGAGTGGCGAGTTAAGAAAAGCAATCCTTTGTTCTGAGAATCGAAAAGCATTGCTTATCGCCGATCCAAAAGATCAGAATAAGATTAAATCATGCTGCATTGTTTTTTGTTTCTATATTTAAAACCGACGAACAATTAAAACTACCTAAAAGTACAAGAAAAAGATTACGGTCTATGTTGAAATAAAAGTGTTCTATCATCTATCGAGATAAAAATGAGCTATACCCTAGATCAGGCAGATATCGTCATTGATTTAGCAAAGCAAACCTTACATTTGCCAAAACATAATAAATTCTATGTGATCTCTTCAGGTAAAAACGGTATCGGTGAACAGGAAAATAGTGGCAAGACACCAAGAGGTTGGCATCAGGTTGCACAAAAGATTGGTGGTGATGCACCTAAAAATGCCGTTTTTATTGCACGCCAACCCACAGGTGAAGTGTATGACCAACAACTAGCACAGCAATTTCCACAACGAGATTGGATCTTGTCACGAATTTTATGGTTGGATGGTTTAGAGGAAGGCTTTAACCATGGGGAAGGGCACGATACGTTTAAGCGTTATATCTATATCCATGGTACCCCAGACACAGAACCGATGGGCATTCCAATGTCACATGGTTGCATTCGGATGAAGAATGATGAAATTGTTGAATTGTTTGAGCTCGTTTCTGAGCAAGCCGTGGTTTATATTTCTGAACATGCCTTAGAAAATAAAGTGTGAAAATGCAAATAAGTGCTTAAATAAAATACGGAAATATCAAATTTTTAATGGAATCACTTATTTTTTAATCATTCGTGCGGTTTTTTCGGAAAAGAGTGGCAAAAGCGTTTGACAGGCTGTAAAGATTCTCTATAATGCACCTCACAAACGATGAAGACGTTAAGGGCGCTTAGCTCAGTTGGTAGAGCGTCTGCCTTACAAGCAGAATGTCGGCGGTTCGATCCCGTCAGCGCCCACCAAGCCTTTACGTTAAAACTCAAGTGCAGCGGTAGTTCAGTTGGTTAGAATATCGGCCTGTCACGCCGAGGGTCGCGGGTTCGAGCCCCGTCCGCTGCGCCACTTAAGTTTTAATAATTGTTTGTCATGATTGCAAAATTATCGTGCAGCGGTAGTTCAGTTGGTTAGAATATCGGCCTGTCACGCCGAGGGTCGCGGGTTCGAGCCCCGTCCGCTGCGCCACTTAAATTTGCAAGAATGAAATAGAGTTGAGTACATTGGAATTTATTTCTTTTATACTTAAACAAATTTTAAAGCAATGCTTTAAGTTTGTTACCTCGCTCAGGGCGCTTAGCTCAGTTGGTAGAGCGTCTGCCTTACAAGCAGAATGTCGGCGGTTCGATCCCGTCAGCGCCCACCATAATTTGTGACATTTACTTCTCACTATGAAGTAATACAGTGCAGCGGTAGTTCAGTTGGTTAGAATATCGGCCTGTCACGCCGAGGGTCGCGGGTTCGAGCCCCGTCCGCTGCGCCATTTTCTTGATATCAGTTTAAGAGAATGTTAGTTTTAACAAGTATTTTTATACTTGATCTCTGATTCGAGATGCCATTAGAAAAATCAAAGTTTTTTCTCTTGCGCTCAGACAAAGCTTCGCTTTGTTTATCCTCGCTCAGGGCGCTTAGCTCAGTTGGTAGAGCGTCTGCCTTACAAGCAGAATGTCGGCGGTTCGATCCCGTCAGCGCCCACCATATATCTCTCCAAATCTCATATCATTGTAATCATTACAAAGTTATTTTATGATTAGCATC
The DNA here is from genome assembly GCF_023702675.1 of Acinetobacter sp. C26M. Classification (NCBI taxonomy): domain Bacteria; kingdom Pseudomonadati; phylum Pseudomonadota; class Gammaproteobacteria; order Moraxellales; family Moraxellaceae; genus Acinetobacter; species Acinetobacter sp. C26M. Next base: position 3,214,549 of record NZ_CP098478.1, on the reverse strand, counting down.
AATAATGATTCTAATATGAAGTACTTTATGAGAAACCCTTATCAACGCAAGGCTGCGTCGAAATCTCAAACTACACCTGCTAATTCTTCGCTTAAAGACGCTTACCGTCAGTTTATTCAAAATATTATTATGCAACGTCACGTGATTGCACTTTATCATGAGGGGTGGGCCTTATGCTCAACACCATCAGGACAGCATGCGTTATCCGTTTGGCAGAATAAAAGTTTGGCAAAATTACTGATTAAAGACAATTGGGCGCAATACGAAATTCAGGAAGTGCCGTTGCTGGCCTTTATTGAGAAGATGATTCCATTTTTAAAAGAAAACAATACGATTTTATCTTTAGATTTAACACCAGAGGGAAATAATTTATTGGTTTCCCCTGATGCTTTGTTATTGGATATTAAGAATTTTTTATACCAAATATATTTACAACGTCCTGATGTATTTGCTGAGTTAAAACTTCCTCTACCTCGCGATATTCGTTTGCATAACTCAGCTTCATCCTAGTATTGAAAAGGAAGACCCTCAATCAATACTCATTTAAGATCCAGCCACTTGCATAGGCGAAGTATTCTCTTAACCATGCATTATAACGTGTTGCCAAAGGTGTGATTGCACCAAGCATGGTGATATTGCTGTAGCCTTGTTTCTTGGCAATGGCAGCAGCACGTAAGGTATGGAAATCACTGGTGACGATTGCAATTGGCTGCTGAATAGTAATGTGTTGTGCCTGCAATAAGGTTTGACTATTTTTAAGATTCAATTCAGTGCTGGTACTTTTATCTTCTAAAATGATATGTGATGCAGGAATGTGATAGTGCTGTTGTACATAACGTGACATTACTACAGCTTCGCTGTCTGTTTCACCAAAATCAATACCACCTGTCATGACTAATTTTGCTTGGGGTTGAGCTAAAGCAACAGGTGCAGCGCGATCTAAGCGTTTTGCGAGTGTGGCAGAAGGTTGTCCATTTTCAACACCGCTTCCTAATACAATAATTGCTTTAACTGGAGGAATGTTTTGAGCTTTGGCATTATTATCTGAAAGATAATCGAAGAAATAGCCTAAGCTAACCACCCAAATCCAGAAACACAGCCAGCCGAAGCGCCAGATTGAATGTAAATGGAAATGATAGAAAAAGAAACGTTCAATATGGTAATAGAAATAAGCATAGAGACAGAAAAATAGTCCAAGTAGCAGTGGCAGTACTGTTCCGATATGAATCTTTTTAAAGGCGATCAGAATTGCGCCATCTAAGAACAGAACTGAACCGATAAGGGCTAAAACAATACGAACCCATGAACTTATTTGCATAATCTTAATTGTGTCGATTTGAACCGTGCTAAGTGTATGCAAAATTCAGAGAAAGGCAAATCCTCTTATTGTCTTATAAAAAAACGAGTGACTTGCACTCGTTTTTTTTATTCCGAACAATAGTTAATACACGTCTCGACGGTAACGGCCAGTTTGTCTTAATTCATCTAGTTTTTCTTCACCTAGAATATCCATCAGTGCCTGATCGACACCAGAGGCCATACCTTCAATGCTACCACAGACATAAATCACAGCACCTTGCTCAACCCATTTGATGAGTTCATCAGCATTATTGCGTAATACGTCCTGAACATAGATACGCTGTTCTTGATCGCGAGAAAAAGCCAAATTCAAACGCTGTAATGTTCCCATGTTTAACCAGGCTTGAATGGTTTCTTGATAGAAAAAGTCATGTTCGCGTTGACGTTCACCGAAGATCAGCCAATTCGCGGTATAGTTTTGTCGATTACGTTGCTGTAACAAGCTCATGAGACCCGCAATTCCTGTACCATTACCAATACAGATAATTGGACGGTTATCGTCAATGAGATGGAATGATTCATTGGTTCGAATACGCAGGGAAATGGTTTGTTTTAGCTGAGCCAATTCGGTTAACCAGCCAGAACCAAGACCGAGTTGATCATTTTCATCGCGTTTTTGGCGAACCACCAGTCTTAGTACTTGTTGAGATGGAATACTGGCAATCGAATATTCACGTGCTGGCAGGGTTGGAAGTTGTTCCAGTAAATCTTCAAGCGTACTAAACGGCTGGATATCAACCCGCAGATTTTTATCCCAAAGTGCTTGTTCAATATTTTGGTTTAATGACTCAACGATACTGTGTGCAGGGGTTTGATATTTGATCAAGAAATTCTGAATATCAGCCAAACTATTGGCTGGTTGAATTTCTGCAATATCACCAGCATGCCATGTCATGTCAGATGCTGAGGTCAGCTCAATATTATAGGCCGCTTGTCCTAAGCTATCTGGATTGAGTAGGGTGCGTTCGCTTAACGTCCATTGATCAAATACTTTCTCAATATTCATTGCATGTAGCTCATGTTGAGTTACCGCAGACAAGCCTTGATTCCAGCGTTGAATATCAGTGGCATTGGCATTATCCACTTCGATCAAGTCGAATAATGGTTGCGCATGACATTGCTTTAACCATGTATCTACAGCATAACCGAAGCTGCAATAACTATCTGGGTATTCTTTTGAGCCGAGTGCCAGTACAGCATATTGCATTTGGTTCAGATCGAGCTTTTGTTGCATCAATTTCTTGCTGAAACTTACGGCTAGATCAGGTGCTTCGCCTGTGCCATAGGTACTGACGACAAATAAAACCTGTGGTGCCTGTAATAGGTCTTGCTCAGTGAGTTGCTGAATTGGTTTAACCGTAGTTGGCTGCTGTGCTTCTTGCAAGCTGGTCGCTGTACGCCAAGCCAATTGTTCAGCCACACCAGTTTGGGTTGCATAAGTAATCAGCCAAGGCTTGGCATTTGGATCAATCGACTGTACGCTGAGTGACTGACGTGCCGCTTGAGTTAACTTCTTCTGTTTGCGACGTTTTAGATACAGCATCCAACCCGTTACAAAGAACAGTGGCATTGCCAATGAAGCCAGCATGGCAATAAATTGATAGGTTGAACCAAAGAAACTACCACGATGCACAGGTAGCATACTGCTCATGATTTTTTCATTGAGCTTCTTGTCTTCATAGAGTTCAAATTTTTCGAATTTATTGTTTTGATAGTTATAAACCGCTTGGTTACGTGCACGTTCATGTTGTGGAATTGCATCGACAAATGAAAGCTCAACCTTGGCATTATCGTGTTTCGGAATATTTAAGGTGAGGCTTGAGTACTCACGCCCAATCTGTGCATTTACTCCTGTCCATGTTTGGCTCAGGATAGCATTGACCTGTGGTTTTGCCAGTTCAGGTTGTTTATCTTTGCCACGTTCATTATTTTGTTGATTCCGTTGTGGTTGTTCAACGCCCATGACTTTGAACATACCTGCACGCCACCAGTCATAAGACCAATATAAGCCTGTACATGCAAACAGTAGATAAAATACGACTACCCATGTCCCAACAACAGCATGTAAGTCCCAAATAAAATTGCGACCTTTGAGTTTGGGTTTAATAAAGAACCATTGTTTAAAGCTATGTTTCTTCGGAAAGCGCAGATAGATGCCACTCAAAACAAAGAAGATGAGCATCAGGGTTGATGCACCCGTAATTTGAGCCCCAAACTCACCAGCGGTTAAATTACGATGCAAACGCTGAATAAATTGTAGGGTGTCACGACCTTTTACATCGGGTAAGATTTCTGCTGTATATGGATTGACCATCATGTTGTAGCCACGACGCGCACCTTCTTTTTTGATATTGACGGTAGAAGATGCTGTTGGGTCGGAAGCAATGGTAATGCTGTTAATTTCAATCTCGGGTTGTTGCTGATTGAAATGTTGATACAACTGGGCAGGGGTGAGTTTTGCTGTTTGGGCAGCCTCAACCACATAGCTGTCTTGGTTGATCCATTTTAGAATCTGTGGTTCGTATGAGTAGATTGCACCTGTTACCCCCATCAAAGAGAGAATAAGCCCCGCTGTAATCCCTAAAAACCAATGGATTTGGAAGAAAACTTTTTTAAACATGGTCAAAGAATGGAAAGATAATGAAATTCATGTAAAAAATTATAACCCAAGAATAAGTACATAATATGGATTTTGCAGATAATATTGATTTTGATTCTCATTTATTTAGCGGACATTAAAAAACCTCCCATGTAGGGAGGTTTTTTAAGTCAGAGACTAAAACTTAGATTGATTTAGGTGCACCAACTGTTTCATTCAGGTGTCTACGTACTGTATTGAACGAGAAATTCTTTGAGTCCATACGCTTTGGTAAAATATAAGCACCTTGCTGTTCTTCGCCTTTTGGTGTTTTTACTTTGAAATTCACCAAAATAAAGTCAGGAGAGCTATACCATTCATAAATGTCTTTCCAACCGATCGTTGCGGTACCTTCTTGAAGTCCCATCTTTTGGCGCATCACGATGCCGTGCGGCTGTACGCCTAAACGTAGACCTTTAATTTCCTGTACTGGGAATTCAGTCATCTTGCGTTTAACGTACCACTCCAGACCAAAACGTTTGATCAAATAGAACAGCACAACACTCACAATTACCACCCAACAAATCACTGTTGAGTAAGTCGAATAATATTTAATAAGTCCTGCAGCAACCAAAGAAAGCACCACAAGTGCAATCATAATCATCCATGCTTTGCGGCTGAATTTATTGGTACTACGCCAAATCATCAGTTGAGCTTGACGTTGTTCAGTTTCAGAAACTTCGTAAGGAACAGGTTGTAGCGTATAAGCGTATAGCGTTTTGGCGGTCATAGTATAAAAAATGAGTATATAACTGGTTTTAGTTTAACATCTATTGGCATGCAAAGATATTATGCCAAAGGCGAATCATAACGGGCTGTTGCAATCTCGGCAGCCCTTAAAGTGAAGCAAATTCGGTACCATCTTCATTGGGCTCGTGGCTCAAGCTTTGTTTTAACATACTTAAACGTGTTAACACACTGAGCATGAGCGAAAGTTGCTGCAAGATGATGAGCGATTTTGGATCATCATCTTCATTGCGGCTGAGACGATCACGGATGGTTTGCATCAGGTTGTGTGCTGATAAATCCGGAACTTCATCTCTGAGCAGCGCACCTTGAATGTCATCTAAAGCTTGATCGAGTAAATCTAATACTTCCTGATCTTGGATTTGCTCACGGTGCGCACCTAATGCTGCGATATAGCTTAAAAAAGTATGGCTGAGGCATAAAAATTCAAACGCTAAGCTTTTTTGATTCACATCAATATTCGGTTCGGTTGCAATGGTTGAAATCAGGGATGCTACTTCGGCATCGGTATTGTGTGCAGCACGTCGAACCACGCGATAATTCAAGGCATTATTACGACCTTGATGATATTGCTCTACCACTTCGGCAAGATATTTACATTGCGCCTGTAGAGAACGTTGAATTGAGCGGGGCAGTCTGCGAAATTTCCAGTCTGGCCAAATAAAGCTGACACCAAACCATGCCAAGGCACAGCCAATCACGGTATCAATAAGACGTGGCAAACCTGCTGCAAATGCAGAGCCGTCTAAATTAAAGTTGATTAAAGCAAGAATGGTAATAAATGCAGTGGCTTGCGCATATTGTTTACTGCGCAACTCAAGGAACAGTACACCGCTCAGGATCAACATCACCAATTGACCTTCAATTGAAGGAATAAAATAGATGATGGCGAGACCAACGATAATACCGACCAATGTTCCGACGATACGTAAATACAAGCGTCGTTTGGTGGCATTGAAATTGGGTTGGCAGACAAATAATGCGGTGAGCAAAATCCAGTAACCATAGGCGATATTGGTAAGCTGAATAAACAGATAACCAATAAATAATACGATCGATAAACGTACCGCATGACGGAACAATACGGACTCTGGTGTGAGATGTTGTTTCACTCGTACCATGATGTCGTTCCAGCCTTTTAGATCATCATCCTTTAACTGGCTTTCGGTATGTTGTGCATTGATCTTTTGCAGATTTCTTTCTGTTTCTAGGTTTTGTAGTTGTGCATCAATCGATTTGAGGTTTTGATAAAGTGCAAATAAAGCATTAATTCTGACTTGGTCATAGTGTCCATCTTTGCGCAGTTTTTCTAATGATAAACGTAAGTTCTCAAAACTATGCTTAAAGCGCTTGTTATGGATATAACGGGTACGACTTAAAATAGATTGAGCCAAATCCTGACAGGCCTTACCTTGGATCGATAAGATCCTTTGAAAGCGAAATAAAATATCACTATGTTGAAACACTTTTGCCAGTTTTTGATAGTCAATATGTGCTGAATCGGCACGTTCATGAATATCTTGAGCGACAAAATAATATTGCAGACTTCGTCGAGTTCCTTTCTGTCCGCGATCCCCTTTTAATCGAGTCAACAGCGACATGCGCATATCGTTAAAGATTGCCACCAACTTGCCATTTTCCATAGCGATATCAATCATGCTTTGTTGATAGCTAGAGGGGGTCATATCCACATCAAATAAGTTTGATTTGGCGAATAAGAAACTCCCTAAGGCGGTGTAGGACGCAGCCAGTTGATCTTGAACTTTACGTACTGGGAACAATAGGAAGCTGATCGTAGAAAGTAAACCATACCAAGCCGCACCGACAACAAGTAGAGCAGGTTGCAAATACCATTGTTCAAATAAATGTACGCCCAACATCGAATAGACTGAAATGACCAAGCAACCATAGGCAATGGTGGCATAGCGACGACCTAAAGAACCCAATAAGATCCAGCCGATACAAGAGGCGATTAATCCAATTGCAAAGGCGATCGGATAGGGGAATAACAGTTGAACCGAAGCCGCTGTAATGAAGAATCCTATATAGGTATAAATCAGGTTCATGATGCGCACAGAAAAGCGGTCATCGATATCACTAATGGCTGCAGCAACGACACCAAGTGTTAAGGGAATTGTTGCCAATTGATAATCTAAAAGATAGGGGACAAAAGCTGTGCCCGTAAACGCGATTAACATACGCACGTTATACATGAACGTGGTGTTATAGGTTGCTTGTCTTAAACGTCCGAACCAAGGATTCAAAGTTTGTCCTTTTTGTATTCTGCAATCAATTTTCTGATTCTTATTATGCACAAATATGTTGAGGATGCTAAGCTTAGAATGGTGATTAACATGAAAAGTAGAGCATTATGCAGGCAGAGCAAACCAATCAGCGTCAATATTCAACAGCATGGATTTTGTTGCTTGCTTTGTTAACCGCATTAGGACCGTTATCGATTGATATGTATTTACCCGCTTTGCCTCAAATGGCAGATGAGTTTGGGGTAAGTACACAAATGGTCGCCAATACCTTACCTGCTTATTTCTTGGGACTGGCGATTGGTCAGTTGATTTATGGCCCTGTTAGTGACCGTATTGGACGTAAAAAACCTTTATATTTTGGTTTAGGGCTTTATGCAATTGCCAGTTTAGCTTGTGTATTTGCGACCAATGAGTGGGCTTTGATTGCAGCACGTATTTTTCAGGCTTTGGGTGGCTGTGTTGGTGTGGTGATGGCTCGCGCAACCATTCGTGATCGTCTGGATATGCAGGGCTCTGCACAAGCATTTTCGAGTATGATGATTGTCATGGGACTGGCACCGATTCTTGCACCAATCTTTGGGGCATGGATTTTGAATTTTTTCCCATGGCAGGCGATTTTTATCACTTTATCGATGATTGGGGTGGTGTGTTGGCTCTGCGTACATTTCTTCTTTAAAGAATCACTGTCTGTTGAACGCCGTTTAAAATTATCGGCTTATCAAGTGACCACGCTCTATGCTGCAATTCTTAAAGATGAGAGCTTTAGGGTGCCAATGTTTGCAGGTTGTTTAACTGGCGCAGCTTTATTCTGCTATATCAGCTCTGCTTCCGAAGTATTTATGGGGCAGTATGGCTTGTCACAGCAGCATTTCTCTTATGCATTTGCTTTGAATGCAGCAGGGATTATGTTGATGTCTTCCCTGAATAAGCATCTGAATACCCGAATGGGAATTTTTCAACGTTTGCGTTTGGGTGGTTTAATTCAGTGTTTTGGGGCATTGATTGTACTGAGTGCGGGTCTTATGGCGCATGCACCGTTATTACTGTTAATGTCAGGTTTGTTCTTGGTGGTGTCTGGAATTGGTTTAACTGGCCCGAATGCGATGGCTCTGGCGATGTCTCAGCAAGGCGCGCGTGCTGGTACAGCCAGCGCGATAATGGGTAGTATGCAATTTGCTTGTGGTCTGCTGGCTGGGGTTATCTTGAACTTCTTGGTGTGGAAGGCATCTCTGAACATGGGGATCATGATGTTACTGTTTACCAGTGCAGGATTGTTTGCCATTTTAAAAGTTGGAAAACAACAAAGCAGTCTCTCAGCTTAGAGAAACTGCTTTATCTATATGCTTAATCGAGAAACACTGTAAAGTTTTCAACGGGCTCGCGTGGAGTAATGAAGGTATTCACAATATGATCTGGGTCGGCATAACCCAAAGCCACTGCGCAAACCAATTCCTCGTCGTCAGGCGCACCTAAAATATCGAGTACGATTGGGTGAAAGTGATTCCATGCTGCTTGTGGGCAAGTATCTAAGCCACGTGCTTTGGCTGCGACCATCACGTTCTGGATCATCATGGAGATGTCCATTTTTGAGCCAATCCCCATGACTTTATTCACAGTAAAATATAAGGCAACAGGTGCATCAAACAATTGGAAGTTACGCAGTTGTTGCGCTGCCATTTTTTCTTTTTCGCCTTTTTGGATACCCAATAAGCCATAAAGCCCCCAGCCATTGGCACGACGACGGTCAATAAAAGGGGAAATCCATGTTTCAGGATAATAGGCAAACGTCTCTTGATATTGTGCTGCTAGTTCAGGTTTCTGTAGCAGTTCAATTTGGGCTGTGCAAACACGATCAATCATCTCGGCACGTTTTTGCCCTGTTACCACATAAACTTTCCAAGGCTGAACATTGGTGCCAGAGGGCGCACGACTTGCTACAGCTAAAATATCTTTGATGGTTTGTATTTCGATAGGGGTATCTAAAAATGCACGGACTGAATGACGAGACGTAATCGCTTCATCGACATAGTGGACTTGTTCCGTGTTCATAAAAAACTCCTCATCATTTTGATCTTTTAATGTGTGCTGACTATAAATCAATAAATGGTTTTTGCAGATAGTTTTTCACATACAACTTTAGCGGTGTGTAAAAAATAATCACAAAAATAAAGCTTTAAGATAAGTTGTAGTGTGTTTTATGTATTTTGTTTGGTTTGTGTGAAAAAGAAAACTATTAGTAACATAATGAAATCGAAAAACTATTTTTTTATTCACGCGAAAATGATGAGAACTCCTTAAATAAAAAGTACACACAATATTCGAAATTTATGCATAATACGCCCTTTTTAAAAAACTGATTGGGCTTTCCTTACTGATAAGGTGAGGGGAATTTTCTATACCAGGCATAGCAAATTTATCCAATTTTATGCTGTTAGAAAATGTTGAAATATACACAGATACAAGGAGCTTCTCATGAGTGTATCTCTCATCCGTAAGCCGTTCGTACTGCAAGGTTTGGCAATTACTGTTGCTGCCTTAATGATGAACAATGCACACGCTGCTAGTGAGCAAGAACAGATTCAACAACTTCGTGATGAAGTGAAGGAATTAAAAGCTTTATTACAGCAATATGTTCCCCAAGCAAAACAAAAAAATGACCTTGCTCCTGTACAGGAACATTCTAATTTTAAAGAAACACATCCAGATCACCCTACAAATGTAGTTGTGGCACCTACTGTCCCTAAAAAGTCGCAATTGGTGTTTAACACTGCCTCTGGTGCAGAAGTTAAATTACATGGTTTCTTACGTGGTGATGCATCTTATCAATCTAAAGGTGGTGACGGGATATTTAACCGCATCAACAAGGTTGATTTAGAAGGTGCCGAAAAGAACAGTGATCGCTTCTATAGCACTGCAACGGTTACACGTTTGGGGCTTGATTTTAAAGCACCTGTCGAAGGTACTGAGGTGGGCGGTAAGTTAGAAGTCGATTTCCGTGGTGGCAGCAGCAATGACACGATTCGTATTCGCCATGCGTATTTAACGATGAATGACTGGTTATTTGGTCAAACCACATCAACTTTCTTGGCAACTGATTTACAGCCAGAAATGCTTGATTTTAACTCTCCTTTGGGAATTGGTACTTATCGTACGCCAATGGTTCGTTATAGTGGTGCATTTAATCCAAATACACATTATTTTGTTGCCTTGGAAAAAGGTAATGACGATAACCGAGCACCCGCTTTAACTTCAAAATTAAAATATGATTTTGCTGAAGGTAAAGGTACGACTTCTGCACGTGCGTTAATTACCGAAGCACGTAGTAAAGATGCTTATAAAGAGGTGCTAACACAAATCGATAAAGACACCTTTAAGAAAGAGAGCAAGCAGATTAGTGCCAATGATTCAGAGTTAGGCTGGGGTGTTGCGGTTGGTGCAAAATATAAGCTCACCGATGCATTGCAAGCGATGATCGACTATTCGCATGTGAAGGGCGATAGTAAATTCTTGTTGTATACCAACAATGCTTACAACGTAAACCCAAATAATTTCGGTTTAAATCTAAATGAGTTCGATGCTCTAACCTTAGGGGCGACTTATCAAATTAACCCTAAATTACGCAGTACATTGGCTTATGGTGCAATGTTCGCTGATGACAGTAATGATTTTGCTAAACAAGCCGTGATTGCAAAAGATGCTGCACAGAACAAGACCTTGCAACAAGGTTGGTGGAATATCATGTATTCACCAGTTACACCGATTACGTTTGGCCTAGAGTATGTCTATGGTGAACGTAAGACCTTTGATGGACAAAAAGGTCAGGATAATCGTGTAGGGGCAATGGCTCGCTATAACTTCTAAGCCATCTATCCTGTAGGTGTAAATCATCCGTGAAAACTGATCGACGAAATAGGCCTTAGTTCTGGCTTAGAACTGTATGCTTTTTATTAAGTTGATTGAGTTTTCACTCATTTTGAGAGTTACTATTTTATACGTTCTGATGTGTCGATAAAATCATAGACAGAACGAATAAAATAAACGGAAGAAGATATGGAATTTACTTTTAATGGTTTCTATACCCTAATTTCGGCGGTGATCGTCTTGTTATTGGGGCGTTTACTCGTTAATAAAATTGACTTTTTAAAACGCTATAACATTCCTGAGCCTGTTGCGGGTGGTTTGGTTGCAGCGGTAGTTTCGCTACTTGTACACTCACTTTGGGGTTACAGCATTATCTTTAGTAGTGAACTACAAACCAGTTTTATGTTGATCTTCTTTGCTTCTATTGGTTTAAGTGCCAACTTTATGAAGCTCAAAGAAGGTGGTATTGGTTTAGTGATCTTCTTGGTCTGTGTCGCATCATTTATTGTGGTACAGAATGCTGTAGGTATGAGCCTAGCAACGATGCTGGGTATTGATCCGTTGGTTGGTTTGATTGCAGGTTCAATCACATTGACAGGCGGTCATGGTACAGCAGGGGCGTGGGGTGAGATTCTTGAAACTCAGCATGGGATTCAAGGCGCTTTGGCTTTAGGTATGGCGAGTGCAACTTTTGGCTTGATTATCGGTGGTATTATCGGTGGTCCATTGGCGAAATTGCTGATCAATCGTTATAGCCTTGCTCAAGCGCAAACCCCAGCAGAGATCAAAGATCGCGATACGCATTTAGATCAACATCCTGACGAGTTAGCACCATTTGAAAATCCACATCAGGTTCGTTTAATTACAGCTGATAATGCGATTACGACTTTGGGTATGTTTGCTGCGTGTTTAGCATTCGCAGAATTCATGACAGGTTTCAGTAAGGGCACTTGGTTCGAGCTACCAACATTTGTTTGGGCGCTTGGCGGTGGTGTGATTTTACGTAATATCTTAGAAAGCGTATTAAAAGTAGATATCTTTGACCGTGCAATTGATGTGTTTGGTAATGCCTCATTATCACTTTATCTTGCGATGGCATTGCTTTCATTAAAATTATGGCAATTGGCAGATTTGGCTGGTCCACTTGTCGTTATTTTAGGTGCACAAACCATTACTATGGCATTGTATGCAGCATTCATTACTTTCCGTGTAATGGGTAAAAACTACGATGCAGCTGTCTTAGCAGCAGGTCACTGTGGTTTTGGTATGGGGGCAACACCAACTGCGGTTGCAAACATGCAAGCGATTACCAATATGTATGGACCATCTCATAAAGCCTTCTTGATTGTTCCGCTTTGTGGTGCGTTCTTCGTTGATTTAATTAACGCAACAGTAATTCAATTAATTTTGAAATTCTTTGCCTAAGTCGGATCAAAAGCCCCATGTGGGGCTTTTTTGATTCATCCATTGTTATCGTATATGTACGGATGTACATAAAATATTTAAAAGCGAATAAGTGATGAATGAAAAATTAAATGACACCCTGATGGCTTGGGTAAGTTTTTTTAATGATCCTTTATGGGACTTCCTCGTTGTTTTCCTGCTTGCTGTAGGTATTTTCTATACTGTTGCGACCAAAGCTGTACAGATTAGAATGTTCTTTCACAGTATCAAGGTGATGAGAGGCAGTCGTACTAAAGGTGAAGAAAAAGATTCACATGGACTTACTCCATTTCAGGCTTTTGTTACGGGGTTAGCAAGTCGAGTTGGTGTTGGTAATATCGCAGGTGTTGCGATCGCGATCGCGATTGGTGGACCAGGTGCTGTGTTTTGGATGTGGTTTACAGCATTACTTGGTATGAGTTCAGCTTTTATCGAATCTTCACTCGCACAATTATTTAAAGTTAGAGACAGTAACAGTAAGCAATTCCGCGGTGGCCCAGCTTACTATATTACTCAAGGCTTACGTAGCAAAACCTTTGGTGTAATCTTTGCACTTGCATTGATCTTTACTTATGGTTTCGTATTCAACTCAGTTCAAATCAATGCGATTGCCAATGCCTCTTCTCATGCTTGGGGTTGGGATAAAGCCAATCTCATCGCTCACTTAGGTGGCGTTGATTTAGAAATCTCATGGGTCGGTCTTGCACTTGTGGTAATGGTTGCATTGGCAATTTTTGGTGGTATTAAACGTATCGCTAAATTTGCAGAAATGTTTGTACCGTTAAAAGCAGGTCTGTATTTGGCTGTCGCTTTGTATATTGCAATCAGCAATTACGAACTTCTTCCGGGTATCTTCAAACTCATTTTCACGGAAGCATTCCAGTTCAATGCTGCGGCAGGTGGTTTCTTTGGTGCTATGATTTCGATGGCGATGATGCAAGGGATTAAGCGTGGCTTGTTCTCTAACGAAGCGGGTATGGGTTCTGCACCAAACGCTGCAGCAGCATCGGATGTGAAACATCCAGTGAACCAAGGCTTGGTGCAAATGCTTGGTGTATTCGTAGATACTTTCATTGTATGTACCAGTACGGCAATCATTATCTTGGTGTCAGGTGTTTATCACGATGCAGGTTTTGTTGGGGTTGAGCTGACGCAACGTGCCTTAGAGACGCAAGTCGGACATTGGGGTGCTGATTTCCTTGCAGTGCTATTATTCTTATTCTGTTATTCAGCAGTATTGGGTAACTATGCCTATGCAGAGAGTAATGTACAGTTTATTAATAACAACCCGAAAGTCATGTTCATTTTCCGAATCTTTGTATTGGTGATGGTGTATTTCGGTGCGATCGGCAGTGTTCCGTTGGTTTGGTCAATGGCTGACTTGTTCATGGGGATCATGGCAACAATTAACTTGATCGCAATCTTGCTGTTAACACCAATGGCACGAACTTTGTTGAAAGATTATACCTCTCAACTTAAACGAGGCATTAAAGAGCCTGAATTTAAGATTGATAACTATCCAGAATTGAAGAAAAAAGTAGATTCTGATATTTGGTAATTTGATTTAAGTTAAGCTTAGATCCTAAAAAAGCTCCTCTCGAGGAGCTTTTTTTATGTTGTTTTTATGACAAATACAAAAAATGCTACAGTTTTTAGATCAGCTAAACGCTAAAATTTAGCCAAGAAATATGGTGAATATGGCAATTGTTGCGTATGAAACAGCTTAAATTATGGATGCTCGGCCTTTCAATGACGGTTTTGACAGCCTGTCAAACCACATCACACTTAGCACCTGTCATTGAAGATGCACAAGCCCATGCTGTCAACCAACCTTTTACCTCAATTAAACAGCAACAAAAACGCCCTGTGATTGCATTGGTATTGGGCAGCGGTGGTGCACGAGGCTATGCACACATTGGTGTGATTGAAGTATTAGAGCGACAAGGAATTCGCCCAGATTTTATCGTTGGAACCAGTGCTGGGAGTATTGTTGGGTCTATCTATGCCAGTGGTAAAAGTCCTGCCGAATTACGTGATATTGCATTAAAACTCAAAGCCAATGATGTTCGCGAAGTGAATGTCAGTCTAAAGGGCTTTTTTGACGGTAAGAAGGTTGAAGACTATATCAACGAGCAAGTCCATAACATGCCATTAGAAAAACTAAAGATTCCAATGTACGTCGTTGCAACTGAATTAAAAGATGGTACCAGAACTGTATTTAACTATGGCAATACAGGGCAGGCTGTTCGTGCATCTGCATCAATTCCAAGTATGTTTGTGCCGACCAAAATTCATGATGTTGAGTATGTTGATGGTGGCTTGGTTAGTCCAGTTCCTGTTCAAGTCGCGCGTGAGCTTGGTGCAGATGTTGTGATTGCAGTCGATATCTTGGCGCAACCAATCCATACTGAAACCAGCAATGTGTGGGGACTGTTCAACCAAAACATTAATATCATGCAAGGGCGTTTGGCTGAAGAAGAGTTGAAAGATGCAGATATCGTGATTCAACCTGACCTACGTGAGAAGGCACATATTTTTGATGTGAAAGGTAGGGAAATGACTATGCAGGCAGGTGCAGATGCGGCAAATGAAAAGTTAGCTGAAATCCAATGGGCAATTCAAAGTAAAACTTATCCAACACAAACGGAACGACAAGATATTGCCTTAAAAATGAGTACTTCCTCGCCTCGCCAATAAGCCATTGAATGATGTTTAATGGGCTTAGGTCGTTGAGCCCATTTACTCAACAAATATTCAGGCAAAAAACAAATTGTAAAACCTCTACAAAAAGCTATTAAAAATAGAGAAAAACAGGTAAATAACTACAAATCATAAAACTTTTTTATCAGTTAATCTTAAGTTTTAGGTCATAGGATGACCTATACGATTAATTGCAACATGACAAGGATTGTTAAGCACGATGTTTAAGTCATTCTTTCCAAACCCACGCCTGTTTTTTATTTCAGTGCTTGTGTGGTTAGCACTCAATATGCTGCTCTGGTATACAGGCGGTCATAGTTGGGGTGAATATCTAGGTTTTCCTAAGGGCTATGCTGAAGCAGAGTTATCTGTCGGAGTTAATCGATTTTGGGAGCCTTCTTCACTCTGGTTCTATCTTTGGTTTATTGTGGCAACGGCATTATTTGCAGGGTTTTGGCGAATATTTTCAGATAATAAATGGCAGCGCTGGTCGATTTGGGGCTCTGCATTTATCTTGTTTAATATCTGGTTTGGGGTGCAGGTCAGCCTCGCTGTAAATGCTTGGTATGTACCATTTTGGGACATGATTCAAAATATGCTGACCAATGGTGGAGGTAGTATTACTGACTTGTATAAAGAGACCATGGTGTTTTTATATATTGCCATGGTCGGTGTGACTTTAGCCGTCGTGAATGCTTTTTTTACCAGTCATTACGTCTTCCGCTGGCGTACAGCCATGAATGAATACTATACCGAACATTGGCCTAAGCTACGCCATGTCGAAGGTGCGGCGCAACGTGTGCAAGAAGATACCATGCGTTTTGCAACCATTGTGGAAGATTTGGGTGTTGAGTTGGTCAAAGCAATCATGACATTGATCGCATTTTTGCCATTATTGTTCCAGCTTTCAAAGCATGTCCCTGAAATTCCGATCATAGGTGAGCTGCAATATTCTTTAGTTTGGGCCGCGGTCGTTTGGGCAATCTTCGGTACAGTATTGCTCATGGTGGTCGGGATAAAACTGCCTGGTTTGCAATTCAACAACCAAAAAGTTGAAGCTGCATTTCGTAAGGAATTGGTTTATGGTGAAGATCATGAAGATCGGGCACAACCTGCAACATTAAAAGAGTTATTTAGTCGTGTTCGTCACAACTATTTTCGACTATATTTTCACTACACCTATTTTAATTTAACTGCAACGTGGTACGGACAACTGGATGTTATTTACAACCTATTCGTTTTATTCCCTGCGATTGCAGCAGGCAAGTTAACTCTTGGTTTAATTAACCAGATTGGTGGGGTTTTTGGTAAGGTTCGTGAATCTTTCCAATATCTAATTAGCTCATGGAAAACAATTATCGAATTATTGTCGATTCATAAGCGTCTTAAAGCCTTTGAAAAAATACTCGATTAGTCCAAACGATTTAAATTGAGAAAGCCTTAGCCTGATGCTAAGGCTTTTTTGTTTCATCTAATTTGTTTCTTATGTGACGTTTGCATATGCATTTCTGTGAAAATTACTTTATTTGAGCGTGTGGTTTCACTATAGTCCTTTGATAAAATTAATGATCTTTTTTCATTTCTCTCTTGGATCGCTTAAAACTTAAATAAATAGGATAAATCATGAAACCTGTATTGCTCAAAAGTGCATTAGCACTTGCACTGATGGCTTTTACTGCAAATGTCTGGGCAGACCAAGCAATAAAATCCTCCCCAACTGAAAAAATCTCAGGCATAGACCAGCAATATATTGATCCAAGCGTATCAGCCAATCACGATTTTTATGACTATGTGAATGGAAAATGGTTAAAAGATACTGAGATTCCTGCAGACAAATCACGTTGGGGCGCATTCAATGAATTACATGAATTATCGACCAATCAGTTACATACCATTGTTGAGGAGCTTAACGCTCAAAAATGGGCAACAGGAACGGTTGAGCAAAAAGTTTCAAGTCTGTATGCCAACTTTATGGATGAAAAAGAGATTGAAGCGAAAGGAGTTAAACCTTTACAGCAAGAATTGGCACAGGTTGATGCAATTCAAAATAAACAAGACCTTGCTCAATTAATGGGGCATTTCTCTCGCATCGGAGTTAGAACACCGTTTGATATCAGTATTGATCAAGATATGAAACGTTCTGATGTGATGATTGCAGGTCTGGCTCAGCGTCGGCTGGGTTTACCAGATCGAGATTATTATTTAAAAGATGATAAAAAGTTTGTCGAAACTCGCGCCAAATATCTGAAGCATATTGAGCGGATGCTACAACTGTCTGGTGATCAGCAAGCGGCACAGCACGCAAAAGAAATTCTCAAGCTCGAAACAGACTTGGCCAAGATCCAGTGGAGTAATGTACAAAACCGTGATTTATCTAAGCGCTACAATATTTATTCACTTAAAGATTTAAACAAATTAACTCGTCGTTTTGATTGGGATAGTTATCTCAAGACAGTTGGCGTCAAGGATAAAATTCAGACTATCCAAGTACATCAATTAAGTTATTTCAAAGCGCTTGATCCAGTGATTAATCAAACCCCTTTAAATGTATGGAAAGCTTATTTTAAATGGAACTTGATCAGTAATTTTTCACCGTTCTTAAACAAGGCTTTTGTGGATGAAAGTTTTGAATTTTATGGCAAAACCTTGCGTGATGTTGCAGAACAAGAAGTTCGCTGGAAGCGTGGTGTACAAACAGTAAATGCAGTGTTGGGTGATGGTCTAGGCAAAATCTATGTGGAAAAACATTTTTCTGCAGAGAAAAAACAACGCATGGATACATTGGTTCAAAACTTGATACAGGCTTATGATCAAAGCATTAGCCAGTTGGATTGGATGAGCCCTGAAACTAAAGTGCAGGCTAAAAAGAAATTAGCCAGCTTATCGATTAAAGTCGGCTATCCAAAGAAATGGCGTGATTATTCAGCACTGGACATTAAAGATGGTGATTTGATTGGTAACGTGATTCGTGCCAGAGAATTTGAACATCAAGATGATATAGATAAGCTCGGTAAGCCTGTGGATCGTGATGAGTGGTTTATGACCCCTCAAACCGTGAATGCCTATTACAATCCATCATCAAATGAAATTGTATTCCCAGCCGCAATATTGCAACCGCCATTCTTTAATATCGATGCTGATGATGCGGTGAATTATGGTGGAATCGGCAGTGTCATTGGACATGAGATTAGTCATGGTTTTGATGATCAAGGCAGTCAGTTTGATGAATTGGGCAATATGCGCAATTGGTGGACAGCACAGGATCACAAACGCTTTAAAGCCAAAACACAGGCTTTAGTGGCACAGTACAATACTTATGAGCCGATTGCAGGTTATCACGTCAATGGTGAGCTGACCTTGGGGGAAAATATTGCCGATAATTCAGGTCTGTCGATTGCCTATAAAGCGTATCAATTATCCTTGGCTGGTAAACCTGCACCAATCATTGATGGGCAGACAGGAGAGCAGCGTTTCTATATGGGGTGGGCGCAAGTTTGGCGTGCCAAAACTCGTGAAGCGCAAGCGATTGTGTATTTAAAAACAGATCCACATGCACCAGATAAAGTTCGCGCCAATGGCGCTTTAGTCAATCAAGCACCGTTCTACGATGCTTTCAAGATTAAAGAGGGAGATAAAATGTATTTGGCTCCTGAAAAACGCGTCAGTATTTGGTAATTCGAGATTCAATAAAAAAACCTGCATTAAGCAGGTTTTTTTATTGGGGTTTAAAGCTTAAAGGAAAGCAATTCCAAGTCCTGCACCCGCAGCCATGACCCAGAGTGGGTGAATCTTTTTAAACATACCGAGGATTGCAGTGACAATCACGATCATGACCAGAAGTAGGTTTTGTGCAGATGCGTCCGCAATCAACCATGCACTGACCAGAACCAAGCCTACGGTAATCGGTTTTAAGGCTTTTTCAAAACGCGCGCGTAATGGATTATCTTTAAAGCGTTCCCAGAATTTAAGCGCATAAATGGTAATGATTGAAGATGGACCGAATTTTGCTAGAGAAGTCACCAATAATCCTGCTGGGCCTGCGACATGCCAACCGACCAAAGGTACGATCATCATATTGGGGCCTGGGGCAGCCTGTGCCATGGCAAACAGCGAACTAAACTGTTCTGCACTCATCCATTGATGCACGGTCACTACTTGGTGCTGCATTTCAGGCAGGATGGCATTACCACCACCAAAAGCCAGTAGCGAGAGCTGAGTAAACACGACAGCAAGGGTAACTAAGATCATGACTTTTTCACTCCTAAAACTAGCATGTTAATGGCAAGTAGAATGGCTAAAGTCAGTGCCAATGGCAGCTTGATCCAGATCATAAACGCGAAGGTTAATCCAATCGTAAAAATGGTCAGATAACTTTTTAAAATCGGCTTGAGCATCTTAAAGCCTGTCGCAAACAATAAGCCTGCTGCTGCTGCGGCCAAACCTTGAATCATGTGTTTAACCGCTGGGAGGTACTGAAAATACTCATAGACTTGGTAGATGATCAGCACAATTGCAGTGGGTGCGGAGATCAAACCGAGCACTGAACTGATCGCACCTTTAACACCTTGGAATTCCATGCCGATTGCAACCGACATGTTGATGATGTTTCCACCAGGTAATAACTGGCAGACACCAAGTAAGTCGGTAAATTTTCCTTCATCGATCCATTTGTGTTCTTCAACGATAATGCGATGTGCCAGTGGTAGAACACCACCAAAACCCATCAACCCCAACTTCATAAATCCCGTGAATAATGCCTTACAATCAGGAGCAGTGGTGAGTGGCTCATTCTGTATTGATAGGGCTTGGGCTTTCATTGGATTACCTTTCTGTTCAACCTTGTGAGCTATAGAATGGATGATTTGTGGTATATTCACAAATGCTATTTTTGCTGTTATCTATACTTTTAGGGTATGTATGATTGATATTCATAAGCTCAATGCATTTGTTGCTGTGGTCGAGGAAAGTAATATTTCTAAAGCGGCCGTTCGACTGCATATGCAACAACCACCACTGACTCGCTTGATTAAAAGTCTGGAAGAGGAATTGGATACCTCATTACTGAAACGTTTGCCGCGAGGCGTGGAAGTAACCGAAGCAGGCAAGGCTTTATATCAAGAAGCAATCACAATTTTGGCGCATGCCCAGTCGATTCCGAAACGGGTAAAAAACATAGCCCAAGGCTTGGAAGGTCAAATTAATATTGGCTTTACCAATTCCGCAGGTTTACATCCATTTCTTCCTGCATTATTGCGTCAATTTAGGGAAAAGTTTCCTGCTGTCGCCATTCATTTGGAAGAGGATAGCAGTACGGCTTTAACCGATGCGGTGATCAATGAAAAACTGGATATTGTCTTTTTACGCAAACCTGCGCCCATTCATGCACAAGTACAAAGTATTCATGTGTTGAATGAACCATTGATTGTTGCATTACCTAGCAATCATCCATTAACAGGCAAAGACGGTGCAATCCGCTTAGTCGATTTAGAGCCTTATGAATTCGTGTTGTATCGTCGTATTGCAGGACAGGACTTATTCGATAATATTCTGGCAAATTGCTATCAGGCAGGATTTAGTCCCAATATCGTACAAGAAGCACCACGTTTAACTTCCAGTCTCAATTTAATTGCTGCTGGGATTGGACTTTCTATTGTGCCGGCTTCGATTCAAGACTTTTGGAATAAACAGATTATCTATCGACCTTTAGAAGCCAAGAAACCTTGTATTGCACCGATTTACGCAATTTGTCGAGCCAAAGAAAATAATATTCGGGTTGAACATTTCTTGAGTTTGCTCAGGGCTAGTCAAGCCTGTTAAAAATTAGCGGTCGTTAATGGCTGAAGTGATAGAAATTTAAAATTGGTCCAACCAAGTGCTGTTGTGATTTATCTAGCGTCACGATGATTTCTCTAAAATTAAAGGTGTCTTCATCATAGTATTTTGCGACGCCATGGGTTTTATTATTCAAGTTTGGAATTTGATAACTAAAGAAAGCCACTTGTTTAGAAGGATGCACTACATTGATTAATTTCTGCGAATCTTTATAGCCGCCAAATTCATTTTCAACACTTTCTTTTAACAGGTTAGGAAAATAAAGCGTGGCATTGGGCATGCCGCAACCGACACAGAAAGATGAGTCGTATAATTCAATTGCCTGTTTTTGATTTGGACTCATCAGCAGGGCTGAACCCGTACCATTTGCGCCAGCACTTGCTTCTGCGTCACTCCAATTTTTAGGTACCAGTACAAGACCTATTTCAGGGAGCGCAAATAATTTAAGTTGTTTGGCCTGATTTGGATCCAGTTTAAAATCAAAATGACAGCTTTTCGCTGTACAGCTTTTAAAGTCTTTTAATAGACCATCATCGGCAGGGTTAAGTGCGGTAACGCCATAAAAGGGAACACGGACATCGTTGGCAAAGGATACCTCACCGAGTGTGTATATTTGATTTTCGGCTTGGCGTTGTTGTGCTGTATTTGAAAATTTCGGGAAAATGGGCTTAAAGCTACTGACTTCGGCATGAGTTAGTGTAGCAGACAGTGCCAATAGTGCAGTAGAAATGGAGATTAATGTTTTCATTCTTAAGTTGGTATTTTCGAGTTGAGTTAAAATTAACATATTCTGAAATACAAGAACCTACAAAGTGATCAATTTAAAAGATTTAGAATATTTTGACTGAA
Source organism: Acinetobacter sp. C26M (assembly GCF_023702675.1). NCBI lineage: Bacteria > Pseudomonadati > Pseudomonadota > Gammaproteobacteria > Moraxellales > Moraxellaceae > Acinetobacter > Acinetobacter sp. C26M. The sequence continues at coordinate 3,192,856 of NZ_CP098478.1, read as the reverse complement.
TAATAAATAAATTGCATTGAGAAATACGTCTTATGAACAAGATATTTTTAGCCTGTTGCTTTATGGCGATGAGTTCTAGTGCTTTTGCCCAAGACATCAAAGGAATTTCATTCTCGCATCAAGATTGGGAAATTTATTGTAGTAACACAGGCACTTGTCGTGCAGCGGGTTATCAGAATGAAGAATATCGCAACGAACCTGCTTCTCTACTTTTGACACGTCAGGCGGGTGCACGGCAGCCTGTTCAAGTGGAATTTGCATTGGCACGTTATGAAGAACCGTCTTTTCCAGCAGCCAAGCTTAAAAATATTCATTTCTATGTGAATGGGAAAGATTTAGGTGCGGTCTCATTCGAGGGAACTGAATTTCCGTTAATGGGAAGGATGTCTGGGCAACAGGTTAATGTCTTATTGCAGCAATCCAAGAAAAAGACCGAAATCATCTTTAAAAATGCGAACTTGCAATGGCAAATTTCGGATTTGGGCATGACTGCAGTCTTATTGAAAATGGATGATTTTCAAAAGCGTGTTGGTACTGTTGGCGCATTGATTAAAAAGGGCAAAGTGGATGAGTCGCATGTCTTGGCTGCACAACCAAAATTCATGGTAAAACAGATTAAAACCTCGAATAAGCCTTATCTGACTTTGCAGCCAAACAATAAACGTTATGCTGCCTTATATCGTAATTTGATGGCGGTACAGCCGACACCAAAACAAGAGGGGTTTTGTGAAGGGATTTATGATGGTGGTGAAACAAAGCCGCAAGCGATTGAACTGTATAAATTGACCAATAAAAAAGTATTGGCGATGACCTTGTGTTGGCGTGGTGCTTATAACGAAGGATCAGGTGCATGGGTGTTGGATGAATCACTTACGACAAAACCGAACTTTGTGACTGAACATGCTTCTGAGTTTTATGCGGGTATTATCAGTAGCTCACAGAAAGGGCGTGGTATTGGTGATTGCTGGTCGAGTGATGAATGGGTGTGGGATGGACAGAAGTTTGTACATACGCTAGATCGCTGGACAGGGATGTGTAAAGGGCTTGCTGCAGGTGGGGTATGGGAACTTGATCAGGTCGAAGCGATTGTCAAATAATATTATGAATATAAAAATAACCTAAGGAAATGCAATGCTTAAATATAAGATGGGTTTAGGTGGAATGATTTTAATAGGTGCATCTGCCTATTTTAGTACATCTGTTTTTGCGGCACCTTTACAGATTCTTGACTTTAAAAAGGGGCAACTGAGTGCAACGGAGCAGACGCAACTCTGTGAACAAGTCAAAGAGCTATGTCAGCAGCGCGCACAATGGCAGAGTTTGAAAACACCAGATCAAACCTTATGGTTATTATCTGAGGGAAATATTGCCCAGTTTGCGACATCGACCACAGGTTTTAAATTGTTAAAGCAGTGGCGTATTCAGTTGGCGGCTTCGGAAGAAATGGCACGATCTAGCCAATATATTTTCCCTAAACTATTTCCAATGGAGCAAAACCGTTATGCCGTTGCGGTGATTGATACTTTTTCAGAATCATATTCAGGTGGTGGCGCAAGTGTTGAGCGTGCCAGCTTTTATGAGTTAAAGGATTCAGGTAAGACGCATCGCTTTATTGAAAACTATCCTTTTCATTTTTATCGCATGATTCGGGCCTGTTTCTCAGAACAGGATTATGAAAGCTCTAAGGGCAAGTGCCATGATGAAGATAGTTTGGGCCTAGATATTCGTCCGATCAAGCCGATGCTTTGGCAATTCCGTTATCGCTACAGTCTGGATGTGTCACCTGCGTCAGATTCGGGTGAGAAATCGTTTAAGGGCAGCCGCAACTTGAATATTGATTTAAATAAAGCACCTGAGCAGCCGAATATACCAGAAGAATGGGACTATGAGGGTGCGGGTTGAGTCATTTGTAATCCTAATAACCTTTACATTTTGCCAAAGCTTTAAGGGCGTGGACTTACGCAATTTACAGCGTCATAACAGATGATCTAGACAGAGCATGGTACAAAGGGAAAGATTGCAATTTGGAACTGTGCTTATGTCTCGTGTTTATACTTCTGTCCGCCGTAAATTTTCTCATTTGAGTCGTTCTGTGTTGATGGCTGCGGCTGTGTTGGGTACAACCCAAGTGGCAATGGCAGGGCCAACAGTGGATCAACTGAGTGATTGTTTAGTGAAAGCCACAACGGCAGCGGATAAGACCACGGTTTTGCAATGGACTTTCACTGCTTTGGCAGCACATCCAGATTTAAAGTCTTTTAGTAATGTCACACCTGAGCAGAAAACTCAGTTGGATCAGAAGTTGGCACAGGTGTTACAGCGTGTGATTGTGGAGCAGTGTTCGACTCAGACTAAGGCCGTAATTCAGGCTGAGGGAATTCAAGCCGTCGGACAGGCTTTCCAGCAGTTAGGTCAGAGTGCAGGGCAGGATATTGTCAAAGACCCAGCGGTCAGACAGCAGTTGCAAGGTACCTTGCGTTATATTGATTTAAATAAATTGGTCACAACTTTTTTAACACCTGATATCTGGAATAAGTTGGGTGTGTTAAGGAATCTGTAATTCAATTTAGAGAATATTAAAAATAAAAAGTGGAATGAATATTCTTGATATGAAATTATTCATGCCACTAATTAATGGAAAAATTATTTACAAAAATTTAAGAAAATCTTATAAATACTAATGGCCTTGAAACGATTTATTTCAGGAAAGTTAGCCTGTAAATGAATATTGCTCCAATGCTCATACGTTTTTTCTTCGCATGATTCAATTAAGAGTTTACCTATTTTTTCATTGTCTGTGCAATGGAGAAATCTTTTTAAATCTTCACTTTCACTTTTATCGATCCCGAATAAAAATACTCTTTCTTTACAAGGTTGATCTGAAATTATTTTATTAAATTTTTCCATTCTTTTCTCAAATTCATCATCGTAATCCATTATTAGAAAAACATGCTGATGAATATTTTTATTGATTAACTCTAAATTCTCTTCAAAGTTGCTAAATACTTTTTTCCATCCACCACACGGATTTTTAACATCTAAAATATTTTCGTTAACAAAGCTAACTTGTTTTATACCGTTAAAAATTTCTCTATATGGTGAATCTTCTAAAAATACTGTAATATGTGGTCTATGCTTATTTACAGCCATTATAGAATTTCTCCATTTTCAATCGCATCTACAAGTGTTGGACTTAAATATTCTTTGTTGGAAAGTAGCTCTAATTGAGTTGAAGTAAAATGATTATCTCTATGAAAAATAAAAGTATTATTTGAGGAAAATTCCGTAATAACTTGGGGGGCATGTGTAGACATAATAATTTGAGATTTATTCGGATCATTTTCAAATGCTTTTCTAAACGACATAATGAAATGATTTAACTCTATTAGTGATATAAAATTATTAGGTTCATCCCATAAGCATAATATTGGTTGTTTAGCCGATAGCTTTGCTATTAAAGTGGCGGCTAATAGATAAATTTTTTCTCCATCAGATAACTGAGAGAAGTTTAGACTCAGATTTTTAGCTGAATCTGTTCTAAATGAAAAACTAAGTTCCTTTGAGTTTTTACCTAGGTTTTCAAATTTGAATAATTCAAAATCAGGCATTCTGAATTTTAAAAACTCTGACATTGGCATATATAGGTTTGGATGATCTGCCAGTAAATGTCGTAACCAATCTAATAAGTTTCCACTATTTTTCTTTAAGTGAGGACCTTCTTCAAGACTTATTGATTGAATTAAAGCTGGATTCGGTGAAAGAATGATAATGTTTGCTAACCACGACTTAAAAATAGCAATGCTATCATTTTGATCTTTAGTGGTAATAATTGGTAGACCTATATGATGCCAGTCTAATGAAAATTCAGTTTTTCCTTTTAATGTGGTGCGCCCTCCATCTCTATCAATAATAATTTTTTTATTTACCTTAAAGATTTCCCGCTTTATCTTGGGTTTATAAAACCCCTCAGGCTGATCTATTTCGACTAAATAATCATAAGTTTTATTATCTATTGAGACTATGATATTCATAGTAATAGTGAGTGATGTGTTATTAAATGGAAAATCTTCATCTGTAATAAGCTCATTCACAGAAGTTATACCTTGCCCAATCTTCTGGAAAACCTCTAGGCATTTGAAAAGATTGGACTTTCCTGAGCCATTTTTCCCCAGTATTAGAGCACTTTGAATGCCGTCTAGAGAAATATTAAAATTTTGGAAGGATCTATAATTATTAATATTTAATTGCTTTAGCACAAAACTTTCTCCAAGGAAATTTTATCCATCATTTTACTATATTTATTTGGAATTTAATAAAGAAAACCCGCTCTAAAGCGGGTTTTCTTTTGAAATTAGATCAGTTTAACCAATCAAGTTCTTCATTAATTCATTCACTTGAGCTGGGTTGGCTTTACCTTTTGCAGCTTTCATGACTTGACCAACCAGACCGTTAAAGGCTTTTTCTTTACCAGACTTGTACTCTTCAACCATTTTTTCATTGGCTGCAAGTACGTCTTTGATAATCGCTTCAATCGCACCTGTATCGGTTTCTTGCTTCAAACCTTTCTCGGCAATAATGTCATCCGCAGATTTTCCTTCTGCTTCCCACATAAAGCCAAACACTTGCTTCGCAATTTTACCGTTAATGGTATTGTCGACAATACGCGCGATCATACCGCCCAACTGCTCAGCAGAAACAGGAGAGTCCGCCAATTCTAGGCCTGCTTTGTTTAAAGCACCTGAGAATTCACCCATCACCCAGTTTGCAGAGACTTTACCTTGCTTCGCACCGCCAGCAGCAGCCACAACCGCTTCGTAGAAGTCCGCCATTTCGCGTGACAGCGTCAATACATGTGCATCGTACTCAGTCACAGCAAAGTCAGCAATAAAGCGTGCACGACGCGCTTTAGGCAGCTCTGGAAGGGCAGCACGTGCCGCTTCGATTTGTTCGTCAGCAATAATTACTGGTAACAAGTCTGGATCTGGGAAGTAGCGATAGTCGTTCGCTTCTTCTTTCGAACGCATTGAACGGGTTTCCATCTTGTTCGGATCGAACAAACGGGTTTCCTGATCAATCTCGCCGCCGTATTCCAAAATTTCCATTTGGCGTTCAATTTCAACATTGATCGCTTGCTCAATGAAACGGAATGAGTTGAGGTTTTTCAACTCGCAACGTGTACCGAATGGTTGACCCGGACGACGCAACGATACGTTACAGTCGGCACGGAATGAACCTTCTGCCATGTTACCGTCAGAAATACCTAACCAACGCACTAGGGTATGAATCGATTTGATATAGGCAACCGCTTCTTCAACCGAACGCATATCTGGTTCAGACACGATTTCTAGCAATGGTGTGCCCGCACGGTTTAAGTCGATACCCGACATACCTTCGAATTGGTCATGGATCGATTTACCTGCATCTTCTTCAAGATGGGCACGAGTCACGCCAATACGCTTCACAGTGCCATCTTCAAGCTGGATGTCGATATGACCCAAGCCAACAATCGGATTGTCCATCTGGCTGATCTGGTAGCCTTTTGGCGAATCTGGGTAGAAATAGTTCTTACGTGCAAACACAGAGGCTTGGTCGATATAGGCATCAATCCCCAAACCAAAACGAATTGCAAGATCAACCACTTCAGCATTCAATACTGGCAATACGCCCGGCATGGCCAAATCAACAAGGCTGGCTTGTGTATTTGGATCTTGACCAAATTCAGTCGATGAACCAGAGAAGATTTTAGACTTGGTTGCCAACTGCGTGTGGATCTCGATCCCGATAACGACTTCCCAACCGTCAATTAACTTTAACTTTTGAGCTTCAGCCATTATGCATTCTCCTCAGCAATTGCCGCACGTTTGGTATGCCAGTCTGTGTTTTGTTGATATTGATGCACAATCGAAAGCAATTGTGATTCTGACCAGTAGTTACCAATCAACTGTAAGCCCACAGGCAAGCTGTCTTTATCAAAACCAACAGGTGCGTTGATGGCTGGCAGACCTGCCAAGTTCACAGCAAGGGTATAGATATCACCTAAATACATTTCAGTCGGGCTAAGGTTTGCACCGATCTTATAGGCTGTGGTTGGTGCAGATGGTGCAGCAATCACATCGACATTTTCAAATGCTTTGAGGAAATCTTGCTGAATCAAACGACGTACTTTTTGTGCTTTGACATAATATGCATCGTAGTAACCCGCAGAAAGGGCATACGTCCCGATCAGGATACGACGTTGTACTTCAGCACCAAAACCTTCTGAACGTGAGCGTTTGTACAAGTCCATCAAATCCACAGGATTTTCACAGCGATAGCCATAACGTACACCGTCAAAACGTGACAGGTTCGAAGAAGCTTCCGCAGGTGCGATCAAGTAGTAAGTTGGTACATAGGCTTCAGTCATGTTGAGGTCAATCTCAACCAAGATCGCACCCATGTCTTCAAGCTTTTTCAACGACTCTTCAACGCGTGCTTTTACATCAGCGTCTAGACCTGCAACATTGAAGTATTGCTTTGGAATACCAATGCGTAGACCTTTCACTGCTGTGCCATTCAAGTTAGCAACGTAATCGTCCACTTCTTTGTTGATAGAAGTTGAGTCTTTGGCATCATGACCAGCAATCACATTCATCAAATAAGCACAGTCTTCCGCAGAACGTGCCATTGGACCGCCTTGATCGAGTGATGATGCATACGCAATCATACCGAAGCGAGACACACGACCATAGGTCGGTTTTAAGCCCGTTAAGCCGCAGAATGAAGCAGGTTGACGAATTGAGCCACCTGTATCGGTACCTGTTGCGATTGGCGCAAGATCAGCTGCCACAGCCGCAGCAGAGCCACCTGACGAACCACCTGGAACGTGATCCAGTGCCCAAGGGTTAGACGTTGCACCGACATACGAGTTTTCAGAGGTGGAACCCATGGCGAATTCGTCCATGTTCACCTTACCTAAAGTCACGAGACCCGCAGCTTTAGCTTTAGCAACCACAGTTGCATCATAAGGTGAAATGAAGTTATCCAGCATTTTTGAACCGGCAGTGGTTTTAATGCCTTGGGTACAAAAAATATCTTTGTGGGCAAGTGGAATACCTGCTAAAGCATGTGCATTACCTGCTTTCAGTGCCGCATCGGCCGCATTTGCTTCTGCAAGTGCCTGTTCTGCAGTCACTGTCACATAACTTTTTACTTTCGGGTCAATTTGGGCGATACGCTTTAAATAATGTTCAGTCAATTCGCGTGATGAAAATTGGGCTGTTTTTAAGCCTTCAGAGAGTTCACGGATTGATAAGCGATGTAAATCTGTCATATGAAAAATTTCTTTACATTCTAAATATAAAATATTGACTAATTGAATAAATCTTATTCAATTACGCGAGGTACGAGGTACAAACCTGCTTCTGTAGCAGGCGCGACCGCTTGATATTCATCACGATGGTTGCTTTCAGTCACAACGTCAGCGCGTAAGGGTTGCGGGTTGTCAAATGGGCTCTTTAAAGGCTCAACATCATCGGTATTAATGCCTTTCAAGCTTTCCATCATGCCAAGGATTTTATTTAAACTTTGAGCATATTCAGCAGATTGCGTGTCATTGAGAGATAAACGTGCAAGGTGTGCGATTTGCGAGACCGTTTGCGCATTTAAGTCTGTTGTCTGCTGAGCATCTGATGATGTAGACATAACTTTACCTAATTCAGTATTAAAAAATTTCAAAATATCGTGCGTTATAATAAGCGATTGACTTGTTCAAATCATCACATTTAGTTAAAGTTGCCACCTTGTATTCACACAAAGTTTAATTGAGAACGCCCCCGTGATTCTAAAACGACTAATTGGCTTGTTTTCGCCGGATTTAGCCATTGATTTAGGTACTGCAAATACACTTATTTATGCACCAGGCCGTGGCATTATATTAAATGAACCAACTGTTGTGGCAATTCGCCATAGTGGTTCACAAAAAATTGTTGCCGCTGTAGGTATTGATGCTAAACAAATGTTAGGCCGTACACCAGCGAATATTTCAGCAATTCGTCCGATGAAAGACGGTGTGATTGCTGATTTTGAAGTCACTGAGACCATGTTGAATCAGTTCATTGGCAAAGTGCATGAAAAGCGTTTGTTCCCGCCAGCACCGCGTGTTGTGGTCTGTGTACCTTGTAAATCGACATTGGTTGAGCGTCGTGCGATTCGCGAGGCTGTATTTAATGCAGGTGCGCGTGATGTACGTTTAATCGAAGAGCCAATGGCTGCTGCAATTGGTGCGGGTATGCCTGTTGAGCAAGCATGTGGTTCGATGGTGGTTGATGTTGGTGGTGGTACCACTGAAATTGCAATCATTTCATTACAGGGTTGTGTCTACGCTGATTCTTTACGTATCGGTGGTGATGTATTTGATGAGCAAATCATCAATTATGTGCGTAAAGCACACGGTTGTGTGATCGGGGAAACGACAGCCGAAGTCATTAAAAAAGAAGTGGGTATGGCTGTTGCTGATGGCAAGACCCTCGAAATCGAAGTTCGTGGTCGTAACTTGGCTGAGGGTGTACCTCGCGCGATTACGGTGACTTCTGATGAAATTACGCAGGCCATTTCTGATCCGTTACAAAGCATTGTGAGCGCTGTTAAATCTGCACTAGAGCAAACGCCTCCTGAATTATCTTCGGATATTGCTGAGCGCGGTATTGTGTTGACAGGCGGTGGTGCATTGTTGCGTAACCTTGATAAATTGCTTGCGCAAGAAACAGGTTTGCCAGTAATTGTTGCAGATGATCCTTTAACTTGTGTCACTCGTGGTGGCGGTAAAGTATTAGAGTTCTTTGACAATCCAAACCACGACATGCTTTTCGTTGGTTAAATCATAAGGACTAGGCGGTGCAACCGAATCTTTTTTCAAGACAACCGCCATCTTTTCGCTCATTTGTTATTGCGGTAATTACATGTTTGGTGGTGCTTTTCTTTGATTGGCGCATGCCTTATGTAATTCAACCTGCAAGGGATGTCTTGTACGCCGCGTATAATCCAATTTATGCGCTGGCAAGCTATCCTGTACTGTCGCGAGAATGGCTTAACCAACAAACCAAATCTGAAGCGCAATTGCGTCGTGAAAACACGGCAATGCAAGCTGAACTATTACAAGCACAAGTCCGCCTCCAAAAACTTTCAGAACTTTCTGCGGAAAATAACCGTTTAAGAGGGCTTTTGGATACTCCGTTAATTATTGATGGACGTATGCAAATTGCGGAGGTGATAGGGACTGATGCTGACCCATTACGCCATATTATTATCATTAACCGTGGTTCAGTGGATCATTTAAGTGCGGGACAAACTGTTCTAGACGATAAAGGGATTATGGGGCAGATCATAAATGTCTATCCACATAGTGCCCGTATCATGTTGCTATCTGATAAAGAGCATTCATTGTCTGTGCGTTTAGAACGTACGGGAATGCGTGCGATTATTTCGGGTACTGGCGATTTGGGGCAACTCAAAATGGAATATGTGCCAACCAGTGCCAATATTCAGGTTGGAGACAAAGTCTTTAGTTCAGGTTTAGGCGAACATTTCCCAGCAGGTTATTTAGTGGGAACTGTGTCTAAAGTCAGTCGTCATACTTCAGGTGAGTTTGCTGAAATTGATGTTACACCAGCAGCTCAACTTGCCAGTGGTCATCATGTTGTGGTGCTCTTCTCTGAATCCTTAGCGCAGGAGCAACCGTATGCCGATCGCTAAGCTCAATTATGAGAAACGCAAAGATCCACTATGGATGATTATTCTATCCATCGTGATTGGTTCTGTATTGATGGTTTATCCAATGGCCTATGAGGCGTCGGGTTGGCGACCATCCATCATGCTAATGATTATGCTGTTCTGGATTCTCTATCAGCCTGTTTGGTGTGGTGTTTGGTTTGCTTTTGGCATGGGCCTTTTTGCCGACCTGTTGCTCGATGCACCGTTTGGCTTAAATGCACTCAGTTTTGTTGTGATCAGTTTTGGTATTCGCTATTTAATCCGTGAACGTCGTATTCTGACGTTTGGTAATTCATGGGTTATCGCAGTGATTGCGGTTGTTGCACATATTACTTTTTTGTGGATTAGCCAGACCATTGCAGGAACACATTTTTCGATTGCGCGCCATTGGCAGCCGGTCGTGACAAGTGTACTGGCATGGCCATTGGTTTATTATTGCTTACATAAATGGCGCATATAATTCTCGCATCAAGCTCGCCTCGTCGGCAGGAGCTATTACAGCAATTGGGTTTGGACTTTGAGGTTTATAGTCCAGATGTCGATGAGACGGTGCATGATGGAGAGGCTGTTGAGCATTATGTTGAACGCTTGGCGCGCGAGAAGGCACAAGTTGTTTTAAATAAATATGCTGACGCAATTGTGATTGCTGCAGATACCAGTTTAAGTTTTGCTGGGCAGATTATTGGGAAGCCAGAGTCAAAGCAACATGCTTTTTCCATCTGGTCGATGCTTTCAGGGCAATGGCATGATGTCTATTCTGGAATTTGTGTTGCAAGTTCTGCTCAGATATTAAGTACAGTGGTAAGAACGCAAGTTGAGTTACAACAACTCAGTCATGCGGAAATGGAAAAATATTGGGCAACAGGCGAACCTGTAGGCAAAGCAGGTGCTTATGCAATACAGGGAATTGCAGCACAATATATTCCACAGATTCGAGGCAGTTATAGTAATGTCGTCGGTTTGCCTTTGCATGAGATTGCACAGTTATTAGAAAGCGTTAAAACCTAAGTATTTCAATACAGGGAACGACACTTTCGGTTATAAGAATTTTTATAAAGTTTTGAGTTTGTTATGGCAGAAGAGTTGCTGATTAACGTCACGCCGATGGAATGTCGTGTGGCATTGATTGAAAATGGTACGGTCAATGAACTATTCGTTGAGCGAACTGTAAAACGTGGGTTAGTGGGTAATATCTACAAGGGTAAAGTAGTGCGTGTACTGCCGGGTATGCAAGCTGCCTTTGTCGATATTGGTTTGTCTCGAACCGCTTTTTTGCATATTAACGATATGGTGTGGTCGCGTTCGCAGCCGACCCCAAACGTTTTTGAACTGTTACATCCGGGGCAGATGCTCACTGTCCAAGTTATGAAAGATATGTTGGGTACCAAAGGTGCTCGTCTAAGTACTGATCTTTCTATCCCATCGCGCTATCTCGTGCTCATGCCTTATGGCAATCACATTGGTGTGTCACAGCGAATTGAGTCTGAAGAGGAGCGGGATCGTCTACGTAGTATCATTGAACATATTCAAGCAGAACATAATTTGCCGGGTAGTGTCATTGTTCGTACTGCGGCAGAAGGTGTCGATGAAGCTGCGATTGCACAAGATATGTGTTATCTCAGTAAACTTTGGGAATTCATTCAGCGCAAACAAAAAGAAGCGGCAACGGCTGAACTGATCTTTGAGGAACTCCCTTTACCTCAACGTATCATCAGAGATTTAGCCAGTGATGAAACGGCGAAGATCTATGTCGATTCACGTGAGATTCATGGCAAGCTCAGCGAGTTTGTCGATGAGTTTGTTCCCACGATTCAAAATCGCTTAATTCATTATCCTGGTGAAAAGCCACTTTTCGACTTGTATAACGTCGAAGAAGATATTCAAAAAGCGTTGCAGACCCGTGTCGCACTCAAGTCTGGCGGCTATCTGATGATTGATCAGACCGAAGCGATGACCACGATTGATGTCAATACAGGCTCATATGTGGGTGGCCGCAGTTTAGAAGACACGGTCTTTAAAACCAATATGGAAGCAACTCAAGTGATCGCAAGACAACTGCGTCTGCGTAATTTGGGTGGTATTCTGATTATTGATTTTATCGACATGCAAGAAGCTGAGCATCGTGAAGAAGTGATGCGTCAGTTTGAACGAATGCTGGAACGTGATCATGCAAAAACTAAAATTACCCAAGTTTCGGAGTTGGGTTTAGTTGAAATGACACGTAAAAGGACCCGTGAATCATTGGAGCATTTGCTTTGTGAATCATGTCCGACCTGCCAAGGGCGGGGCTATGTGAAGACAGCAGAGACAGTATGTTACGAGATATTTCGAGAAGTCATGCGTTATGCACGTGCATTTGATTCCAAGGGTGGCTTTACTGTCGTTGCTCATCCAGCTGTGATAGATCGGCTATTAACAGCAGAAGCCCCTGCTGTCGCGGATTTAGAACATTTTGTGAATCGTGTGATTAAATTCCAAGTGGAAAATCTATATACGCAAGAGCAATACGATATCATTTTGACCTAAAGTTGTAACAAGATTTCGCTTAATCCTTGTTACAACTGAAATTTTACTTTCTATCATGAATTTTAAATACTAGAACCATAGAATGAGCCATAGGTACTTTTCGGTGCCTTAGCAAATAATATGAGGTATCTAATTATGAATGTAAGTGAAAGATTAGTAAGTCACGGTTTTAAGCATGTATTAGACAGTAATCCTGTAAACACATGTTATATGGTAGATAGCCAAGGTAAAGAAGTTCAGATTACTACGGCAATGATTCGTTCAGCCTGCCATCAGCTGTTACAGCGCTGCCGCACAATTAAAAAATAAGGGGCTATTCGAAGCCCCTTAATTTTCTCTAAGATTAATTCGCAACTTTCTGCTGTGGCAAGTTTTGAATGGCTTGTTCAAAACGTTGAATCTCTTCTTCTAAATGGGTTAGTAGGTTTTGCATTTTTGGCAAAGCATTACGACATGCAATTAAACCCACTTCCAATTTATCTAAATAGCTCGTCATGGTGATATTAAGGGCTTGCCCATCCATCACGATTGATGCAGGGTAGAGTGCATCTAATTTCGCGCCATTCCAGTAGAGCGGTTCACGCGGACCGGGTACGTTAGAGATGACAAGGTTAAATGCCTGACGTTTAGGTAGCATGCCTGATGCAATGTTTAAACCTGCTGGACCATACACAACCGCACTATAATTCAGAATTTCATTGGCAGTCATACGGCTAAAACGTTGTTTCGAGTTCTGCACGCTACGACGAATAATCTCTAAGCGCTCAATAGGATCTTCAATATGCGTTGCAAGATTGGCCAAAATCATAGTAATACGATTGCTGACATCAGAGTCATCGGTACGCAGTGATGCAGGAACCATTGCAATTAAAGGTTTTTTTGGCAAGCTGTTATGACTGATCAGATACTCACGTAAAGCACCTGAGCATACTGCTAGAATCACATCATTGAGCGTTACACCCAAAGATTTGGCAATATGACGGAAACGACCGAGTTCAAAAGATTGTGCTGCAAAGCGACGTGAAGAGCTCACGCGCTGATTCAGAATTGAAGGAGGCGCCTGAAATGTTGATACATAATCAGGATTTTTACCAATCTCTTTAAAGATGGTTTGTGACAGTTCATGCATGACCTTAGGTGCAACTTCAAGCTGAGATTTAATCCCTTCCATCACACCTTTAATTTTACTCACCGTTGGTGGCTTAGGTGCTTTCAAACGCTTGGTTCGTTTTCCTTCCACACACCATAACGGTACGACATGCTTTTCATTTGGATCTTGAGACAGTGATTTTTCAATCAGACGCATACCTGCAACGCCATCCACCATCGCATGGTGAATTTTGAAGTACATGGCAAAACGGTTACCTTCAATTCCTTCAATGATGTCACAGGTCCAAAGTGGTTTGGCACGATCAATCAAAGAGCTATGCTGTTGTGAAATATACACCAGTAGTTCACGGATACGCCCTGGATTTGGTAGCGCGATATGGCGGAAATGATGGTCTAGATCAAACTCACTGTCTTCTCCCCAAAACAAACCATTCAATTGATTGTTAAATGGTGGAACAGGGATACTTTTTGATTGGCGAATTTCATTGACTAGATCGTGCACAAACGTAGGTGAAGCATTCTCTGGAAGCTCGAATAAAAACAATCCACCTACATGCATAGGTTGTTGTCTTTTCTCTAGCGAGAGAAAGATAAAATCAATTGGGTGTAGTGGGCGCATAGCAGACCTAGCCTCTCATCGCATTTTTTCTAAGATACTCTCGAAGAGCTCTTATTAGAATTATTGGAACCGTTCTGCGCAGTATATACTGTTTGTTCTGGTTAAAATATGACTTTAGACAAGCGAGTCATAAAAAACAAAACCACTGACGAATCAGTGGTTTTGTTTTAATGGAATAGAGATTTAGTGGTTTAGATGCAAACCGCATTCGCGATGCTCTTCACCTTTTGTCGGATCAAAATAATCTTCATTATCAGGTAAATTATGTTTTTGCATATATTCCCAGAGGTCTTTTGAAGTCCATTTCAATAATGGCGCAACCTTGATAAGACCATCTGGATTAATACTCACAGGGTCCATTTCAGCACGAACAGCGGTATCTGTTGCACGTAATGCCGTAAACCAAACTTTGGGTGCGGTTTCTCGTAATGCGCGCTCAAAAGGTTCTAATTTTACTTCAGCAGTAAAAGCTTCATGCTTTGGATCATCCAATGCTGGCACGGTGCCTTCCAGTGCTTCACGATGTGCACGTGAACGTTTTGGCAAATAAGTCAGAAGATTAAGATTCAACAGTTTTGTAATCTCATCAACATACTTATAGGTTGTTTCGGTGTTGTAGCCATTATCCATCCATACCACTTGGATATCAGGTTTGACACGGGTCAACATATGTAAAATGACAGCTTCAAATGGACGAAAATTAGTTGTCACAATAGCTTTTTCATTTAAGCTTAATGCCCATTCAACTAGTTTTTCAGCATCATTGCCAAATTCTGTATTGATTTGATCCAAGTTTAAAGTCATAACGCGTTGCCTTTTATGATCATCGGTCTTTATCGTATACACGACACACTACGCCATATAGTAATGTAATTATGCCGAGTCGGATATGACCATCAAGCAAATTCTTATTCAAAAAATCTATGGTTAGAGTATGAAAAAAGGGCGATTCTTGAACAGCTCTCCATGCTAAACTAGCGCAATTTTTAACACATAGGATAGTTGGATAAGCATGGAAATCGTATGCCTAGATCTTGAAGGGGTTTTGGTTCCAGAAATTTGGATCAACTTTGCAAAAAAAACAGGGATTAAAGAACTTGAAGCAACTACACGTGATATTCCAGATTACGATGTACTCATGACTCAACGTCTGAATATCTTGAAACAGCATGGTTTAGGCTTAAATGATATTCAAGCTGTGATTGCTGATATGGGACCTTTTGAAGGGGCTAAAGAGTTTGTTGAGTGGGTGCGTACTCATTTTCAATTGATTATTTTATCTGATACTTTTTATGAGTTTGCTCATCCACTCATGAAGCAATTGGGATGGCCAACGATTTTCTGTCACAAGCTTGAAACTGATGAAAACGGTATGATTACCGCATATAAATTGCGCCAACCTGATCAAAAGCGTCAGGCGGTAAAAGCATTGCACGGTTTAAACTTCCGCGTCATCGCGGCAGGTGACTCTTATAACGATACGACTATGCTTGGCGAAGCTGATCATGGTTTCTTGTTTGATGCGCCAGCCAATGTGATTGCTGAGTTTCCACAATTCCCACCACTACATGGTTATGAAGCGTTAAAACAGGCGATTCGTTCTGTATCACAACGTGATATTCCAGAGTAATTAATCCTCCCCAGCCCTCCTTTAGAAAAGGAGGGGGCTTTTTCACCTTGCGCCACTTCAGTCGTGGCTCAGGGTGAGGGGAGATTTCTTAGAATTTATAACCAATCTTTAAACCATAGGCGATGGCATCATTATTTTCAAATTCAGCTACATAGCCTGGTGTATTGAATTGTGAACCTGATTGCGCTTTCGCATCGCCGAGCCAGAAGTATTTCACACCACCCGCAATAAAGGTTGCAGGAGTTGGGCTATATTGAATGCCAACACCGACATTCCAATAACCTTCAGTTGGACCTAATGTCGTGACAGGGTTGCCTGCACCAGAGTCCCAACCGACTGATACATTACCTGCCCATTGGTCATTAATTTTACGGCCTACACCCGCAGTAATCGAGTATTGATCTTCGGTATACGCAACAAGATCAAAACCGTCTTTTTTACCAGTTTTTTCAGTAATAGTTGGTAAAACCGAGGCAGTACCAAATTTATATGGACGGATGGCAAAGTCTTTCCAGTTCACCCAACGTAAGTTGGCAAATGCAACCGTGTTTTCCATAATCCCTGTTTGGAAGTCTAGGTTGACGGATTGTGGGGTAGTGATTTCTGTCTGGCCTTCAGCGTTATTAATCTGAGTTAAACCTGCATTAAGTGTTGGTGATTGTGTCATACCTGCAGCGCCATGTTTTTCATAAGCATTCATTTCATGCTTGATCTTGGCGCGATAAGTTAAAGAAGCCTTGAGTGCAATTTCAGGCATTTGATAAGCAACACCCGCTAACCAACCCACTGCTTCATCACGACCTGTTTTAAAATCATAACCGTTATAAGCACTATAGCTTTCACCGCGTAATAACACAGTGCTGTCTAAGGTTTGATAAACCGCACCAGCATAAACGTTCCAGTTTTGATTCGGCTGATAACCAAATAACAAGTTTAAGTTTTCGGTATCAACTGTAACCGATGTACCGCCTTTAAATGGAACAGGGCGACTTTCGATAAAGTTACTTTTACCTGTATATTCTGCATCTGCCCCATAAGGCTGGTCATAAATAAGACCAATCGAGAATTTATCCGTTGCTTGAATTTTTAGGGCAGCATTTGGCGAGTAGTAATGATTCGCCATATTCCCTGTATTGTTTTGAGATATGTCCTTACCTGATACATTGGGATCAAGAACTGTGATACCTGCTTCAAAATAATTATTTGGCTGTAGGAACGCTGTAATTGATTGGCCAGAGCGATCCAATGCTGCGGCAAATGTTGTCGTTGTTGGAACTAAGCTAAGTAGAAGAGCCGTTTGAATAGCATTCAGCTTCATTAATATGTTCTCTCAAATCACTTTGTAACAGAATGGCGCGAAAAGTAACATAATTTTTATTCGCTTAAATATTTTACAAATGTCAATAAATGAACTGATGAGGTCACGAAAAATAGTTGAGCATTCAAGTTTTACCTTGGTGGTTCTAGTGTATGAAATGAATATTAGGTATTGATCTATAGTTTTGATTTTATTTATTAAAGCACAATAAAAAAGGCCATCTGATGATGACCTTTCTTTTATAGAAACGAATTAGAAACGGTAACCAATTTTCATACCATAAGCGATTGCTTTGTTATCTTGGAAGTCTGCAACATAGTCATTACCACCTGCTTGAGCACCAGTTTGAGCTTTAGCATCGCCTAACCAGAAGTATTTCACACCACCTGAGATAAAGGTTGCAGGAGTAGGGCTATATTGAACACCTACACCAACATTCCAGTAACCTTCTGTTGGACCTAAAGTTGTTACAGGGTTGCCTGCACCAGAATCCCAACCTACAGAAACGTTACCAGCCCATTGGTCATTGAGTTTACGACCAACACCAGCATTTACAGACCATTGGTCATCAGAATATTCAACTAAGTTGAAACCATTTGGACGACCAACTAAACCACCAACTTGTTGTGATAAAACACCAAATTTATATGGTTGGATTGAGAAATCTTTCCAGTTCACCCAACGAACATTGGCAAATGCAACGGTGTTTGCCATGATACCTGTTTGGAAATCCAAGTTAACAGATTGAGGTGTTGTGATTTTGGTTTTCTTGTCTTGTGCAAGGCCAGCAGTGAGTTTGCTTGGATCAAGTCCTAATCCACCAAGAACACTTGTTAATCCAGGGAAGCCTAACAAAGATAAGTCTTCTTTAATTTTTACGTCATGGTCGATTTCTGAACGGTAAGTTACAGACGCTTTAAGTGCGATCTCAGGAATTTGGTAAGCAGCACCTGCTAACCAGCCCACACCTGTTGTTTCTTTAATATCAGCATCATAACCATTGTAAACGCTATATGCTTCACCACGAAGGCTTACATTTCCTTTTACTGTTTGAAGTACAGGACCTGCGTAGAAATTAAGGTTTTGATTTGGTTGAAAACCAAAAACCATAGATAAATTTTGTGTATCAACTTCAACTTGGGTACTATTTTGACCAGTACTAGAACCAAGATAGTTCTTAGCTGCATTTAATGCACCAGCCAATTGCTTAAATTGAGGCGTATTTTGTACTTGGGCTTTCGCAGCTGCAATGGTTTGTTCATTTACAGGAAGGTTTTGTGCTTGCAATGCAGCAATTGCTCTGCTTGTTACAATACCATCAATTGATTTTGCAGATAAAACACCGTCAGTTGGGCTAGATACGAATACATTGTCACCTGTATATTTTGCATCAGCACCAAATGGTTGGTCATAAAGAAGACCAAAAGAAATATTATCAGTCAGCTGTAGTTTTAATGCTGCGCTAGGGAACATGTAATCATCGCCCATATCGCCGATTTTACGTGTCGTTGATGAAGTACCCGCTTCTTGACCTTTAACTGTTGGGTCTAAAACCGAAAGACCGGCTTCAAAATAGTTGCCCGGTTGTAAAAAAGCAGACATAGATTGACCTGAACGGTCTAACGCAGCTGCAAAAACTCCAGTTGCAGGTAGCGTTGCTAAGATCATGGCAGTGCTAAGATGTTTTAGTTTCATTGTAAATCTTTCCTTGAACTTCAAGATTCTTAAGTGTTAAGAAGCTATGATCTGACAACAAAAAGTTATCTATCGTGATTGGCTATAACTTCATGTAACAAAAATACCATAATTAAAATAAGAGTAAATGTTCTAAATGAACTAAGCAGTACTAAGGATTAGATGAAAATGGATAAAAATAAATCTTAAAAAATTTATATACATATGTGTTTTTATTTGTAAAATAATGATAAATATAAATTATTATTTTAAAATAATAATCGTTTCTTTTTGCATTTTTAGAAAAAAAGTTTTTTATATGGTCAAAGATTTTTTGTAAAAAATGAGATTTATTTCTTCATATTTGATTTTTAGCTAATTTTTTAAGCATTTTAAATCTAATTCAAATAATTTACGTAAAATTTACGTTGCCCTCGTTTTTCAATATAGAGAATTTACGTCCTCAATTTCCATACTAAAGCTGACCTATTTTTAAATGGCATTTGCTATGTGGGAATTTATTTCTGTATTTATCCTTTCATTGCTGTTGGCTTACCCGCTAGGTGCTTATCTTGCGGATGTGATGCAGGCAAAACCAATGAAAAGCGACCGATTGTTTAAATGGATTGAGCAACCGATTTATGCTGTTCTAAATGTGAAGCAAGTCGGTATGAATTGGCGGCAATATCTTGCTGCTTTCCTACTCAGTAACGTTTTATTGCTGGGCGCTAGCGTTACCGTTTTAATGACTCAAGCATGGTTGCCACTGAATCCTGATCATATTCCCAATATGAACTGGGATTTGGCATTACATACCACTATTTCATTCCTGACCAATACCAACCAGCAACATTACTCAGGACAGGCTCAACTGTCGTATTTATCACAAATGACGGTAATCGTTGGGCTGCAATATTTGTCTCCAATTGTTGGGCTTGCTTTATTGGTTGCAATGTTACGAGCTTTGTTCCTGCAATCACGTCAAACAGAAGATTCAGATCAAAAGAATTGGAATCAGATTAATCTAGGTAATTATTGGATGGATATCATTCGACCATTATTTAGATTCTTCATTCCATTAGGACTTATTTTTTCTTTGTTACTGACCTTTCAAGGTGTTCCAGCAACATTATCTGCTGGCCCGACAGCACAGGTCTTAGATCAAAGCTCTGAGGTACAAACACAACATATTCCACTTGGTCCTGTTGCGCCAATGGTCGCGATTAAACAACTGGGTAGTAATGGTGGCGGCTGGTATGGGCCAAATAGCAGTGTGCCGTTAGAAAACCCAACGCCGTTATCGAATGTGATTGAGATGATTGCGATCTTACTTATTCCATTGTCAGCAGTATTTATGGTTGGACGCTTTATCCAGCGTAAGAAATTGATGTGGATGATTTTTGGCACCATGTTGCTGATGTCATTGGCTTCAACCTTATTAACCTTGTGGACTGAAAAATCTTCGTTAATTTCAAACACAGCGTTGATGGAGGGGAAAGAGCTTCGCTTTGGTGTTGAAGCATCTGCCCTGTGGGGAAGTTTGACCACACAAGTCAATAATGGCTCGGTCAATATGATGCATGATTCAGCCTCACCACTGACAGGATTGGTTGAGCTGTGCAATATGCTGATTAATGCCATTTGGGGCGGGATTGGTTGTGGCTTATTGCAGTTCTTTATTTACCTGTTTCTTGCTGTCTTTATCGCAGGCTTGATGACAGGGCGTACCCCTGAATTGTTTGGTCGAAAAATTGAAGTCACTGAAATTAAGTTGTTAGCGCTTGTGATTCTATTACAGCCTGTGGTGATTCTTGGTTTGACTGCAATCGCAATTGCATTCCCAGCAATTACAGGGAATTCAAATCCAGCATTCCATGGGATTAGCCAAGTGTTTTATGAATATGTTTCAGCTTACGCAAACAATGGCTCTGGTTTTGAAGGTTTAGGCGATAACACCCTATGGTGGAATCTCAGTGCCAGTATCGCTTTATTAGCAGGGCGTTATAGCGTGCTAATCATTCCAGTCTTGATTGCAGTCAGTTTAGCAACCAAAGCTCAAGCAGCGGAAAGCAAAGGTTCATTACACATTGAATCACCGACATTTGCTTTGACCTTGATCGGGATCGTGTTGATTCTCACCTTATTGCAATTCATGCCGGTGTTGGTGATTGGACCAATTGCTGACTATTTATCGATAAAAGTTTAAGTGTGGAGCAAGCACAATGAAACATTCAAATGCGACACAACAGATGGATATTTTGAATAAAGAAATTATTCAGCAAACTTTTCATAAACTGTTGCCACAATATGCTTTTAAAAATCCTGTTATGGCATGTGTCTGGGTCGGAACCGTTTTGACTATTGCGGCCACTTTGATGGGGAGCACTAGCTTAGGTTTTGGTTTATTGCTGAGCTTAATTTTATTGGTGACCGTCTTATTTGCGAATTATGCAGAAGCGGTCGCAGAAGCCAAAGGTCGAGGACAAGCAGCATCATTGCGTCAGGCACGTGAAAACTTAACAGCAAATCGTATTTTAGATTTAGATGCAGTACCGAATACGATTTCTGCCAATCTACTCAAAAAAGATGATTTGGTGATTGTCAAAGCTGGTGAGATTGTTCCAGCAGATGGGGAGATTATTCAAGGTTTTGCCACCATCAATGAGTCGGCAGTTACTGGTGAGTCTGCACCTGTATTGCGTGAAGCCAACACTGATCGTTCAGGTGTGATTGGTGGTACTAAAGTTTTGTCAGATGAAATTATTATTCGGGTCAGTAATGAAGCTGGTCATAGCTTTCTAGACCGTATGATTGCCTTGGTTGAAGGTGCAAACCGTCAGAAAACACCAAATGAGATCGCGTTAAGTATTTTGCTTAATATCATGACTATTACCTTTATTGTGGTGGTAGCGACATTACCATTTATTGGCTCAATGGTGGGAATCAAAATCAGTATGGTTTTACTGATTGCGCTGTTGGTATGTTTGATTCCAACTACGATTGGGGGCTTATTACCTGCAATTGGGATCGCTGGGATGAACCGTGCTTTAAAAGCCAATGTCTTGGCTAAATCAGGGAAAGCGGTTGAGGTTGCCGGTGATATTGATGTGTTGTTGTTGGATAAAACAGGCACGATCACCTATGGCGACCGTCAGGCCACTGCTTTTTATCCATTGGCAGGTGTGACTCCAACCGAGTTACGCCAAGCAGCGATGTTAACTTCATTTGCTGACCCAACCCCTGAAGGTAAATCCGTGGTGAGTTTGGGTAAAGAAATGGGCGAGAACATTCGTGAACCTCAAGATGCCGAATTCATTCAGTTTAGTGCATCGACACGATTATCTGGGGTGGACTTGGTGACCGGACAAAAGATTCGTAAAGGTGCTGTCGATGCTATTCTTAAATTTACCAATCAAGAGATCAAAGACAACATTGAACTTAAAACTCGTGTTGAACAAATCGCCTCTAAAGGTGCGACACCACTCGTAGTAGCTTCGAATCACAGTATTTTAGGGGTAATTGAACTCTCGGATGTAATCAAACAAGGCATTAAAGAACGGTTTGCACAGTTACGTGAGATGGGCATCAAAACCATTATGGTCACAGGGGATAATCCGCTGACTGCCGCAGCAATTGCTGCTGAAGCAGGTGTAGATGATTATATTGCTGAGGCAAGACCTGAAGATAAATTGGCCTGTATTCGTAATGAACAAGCTGCAGGTAAACTGGTCGCGATGGTGGGGGATGGTACCAATGATGCTCCTGCTTTGGCTCAGGCGGATATTGGCCTAGCCATGAACTCAGGCACTCAGGCTGCGAAAGAAGCAGGCAATATGGTGGACTTGGATTCTGATCCAACTAAATTGCTTGATGTGGTCGAAATTGGGAAGCAGCAATTGATTACTCGTGGTGCATTAACCACATTCTCTTTAGCCAATGACGTTTCTAAATACTTTGTGATCTTACCTGCGCTGTTTGCAGTAGCAATTCCTGAACTTGGGGTACTGAATATTTTGCAATTGGGTAGTCCAAGCAGTGCAGTAATTTCTGCATTGATCTTTAATGCCTTGATTATTCCGATGCTGATTCCATTGGCATTAAGAGGTGTGCAGTTCAAGCCAGCGAGTGCTTTGCAATTGTTACGCCGTAATATGCTGATTTACGGTGTAGGTGGTGTGATCTTTCCGTTTATTGCGATCAAGTTAATTGACCTTATTGTGTCATTGTGGATTTAGGAGTTGGAAATGAATACTTTATTGAATCATGAGCAATTGAATCAACATGACTTGACATTATCAGGTCAAGGGCATTCGGTCTTAGGTCCTAGTCTTGGGCTGACAGCTGTGGGTTTCTTAATTGCAGGGTTGCTGTACTCTACCGTTAGTGTGTCTATTGCGCAGTTGATTTTTCCGAAGCAGGCTAATGGCAGTTTGATTGAACTGGATGGCAAAATTGTTGGTTCAAGTTTGGTGGGGCAAAACTTTGTCAGTGAACAATATTTTCATGGTCGCCCAAGTGCGGTAAGTTACAATGTCGATGGGATGGCGGGAAGTAATTTGGCGGTTTCTAATCCTGACTTACAAAAACAAATTAAGGAAAGAACAGTGCAATTTGCTCACAATAATCATGTTTCAGAGCAGCAGGTACCTAACGATATAGTCACGGCATCAGGCAGTGGGATTGATCCTGATATTTCACCTGAGAGTGCATTATTACAAGTGAAACGTGTGGCAGAACAACGTCATTTACCTGAACAGCAACTGCGAGATTTAGTGCAACAACAGACTCAGCCTGCTCAGTTCAATCTCTATGGGCAAGCTCGAGTCAACGTTTTACAGTTGAATCTAGCCTTAGATCAATTGTCGTCTAAACCTCATTAATAGAGCGCACTTATGCAGATTGACCGTAATCATAAAGCAGATGCATGGTTGGCTCATAGTCAGCGTGAACAGTCTGGACGTTTGACCATTTTCTTGGGTGCAGCACCAGGGGTGGGTAAAACCTATGCCATGCTGACTCGAGCACATGAATTGATGCAGCAAGGGCAACATGTGATGGTTGGGGTGGTTGAAACTCACGGTCGATCTGATACTGAGCGTTTAATTCAAGGACTCAATGTTGTTCCAAGGAAAGCTGTGGAGTATCAAGGTCGAATTTTGGAGGAGATGGATCTTGATCAAATTCTTAAATTAAAACCTGAAATTGTTTTGGTGGATGAACTCGCGCATCGTAATGTACCCAATAGCCGACATGAATATCGCTGGCAGGATGTGAATGAGTTGCTGGATGCAGGCATTGATGTGTATAGCACTTTAAATATTCAGCATTTAGAAAGCCTGAATGATGTGGTTTATCAAATCACGGGCATTCGGGTCAGCGAAACGGTTCCCGATGCGTTATTAAAACGCTTGAAAGATATCCGTCTGGTTGATTTGCCTGTTCCAGAGCTGTTGGAACGAATGCAGCACGGCAAGATTTATTTGGCAGATGTTGCACCACACGCATTACAAGGCTTTTTTAAACCTGCACATTTAACCGCTTTACGTGATTTGGCGATTCAAACAGTTGCAGGGCAGGTTGAAATTGATTATCGGGAAAAGTTTGTTGCCCAAGGACAGATTATCCCTATTCAAAATCATGTAATGTTGGCGATTGATGGTTCAGAGTTTTCCGAAGATTTAGTCCGACGAGCACATCGTATTGCAGAAAGACGTAATGCAATCTGGAGTGTAATTTCAATCCAAAAAAGTCAGAATTCGAATACACAAGTCTTTGCTGTGACGAAGGCCTTTAATCTGGCAAGAAAACTTGGTGCAGATACTTATTTACTCTATAGCAATCATATTGCATCGACTATTTTACAAGCAGCTTATGATTATGGTGCGTCTAATATTTTATTGGGGAAAAGCCCTAAAAAATCGTTGTGGCAGCGTTTATTCTCAGATCATATTGCGGATCAACTGTTAGAAAAACAGCATCCATTTGAGATCACATTTGTTCAACCCTTAAAAGTTAAAAACAATAATGAGGCTAAACCACAGCTAGATAGTGCTCGTTCTTCTTGGTTCGAGCAAAGTTTAGCATTTAACCCACGTGAGATGATCGAAAGTATTCTGATCGTTTTGTTGGGATTGATTACCGCAACCGTGAGTGATCATTTTATTGGTTATAGCGAGCTGGCTTTAATTTTTGTGGTCACCGTACTTATTGTGGCGATGCGAGCACGGATGTTCATCACTATTCTAAGTGTCGTGATTTGCTTCTTGCTGTATAACTATTTCTTTATTGAACCACGATTTACACTTCGAATTAGTGCAGAGCGTGGGGTGATGACGATTATCATCTTTATCATTTCAGCATTGTTGGTGGGGCGTTTAGCCAATCAATTACGCGCTCAAGTATTGAGTTTACGTGCAGCGAATTCAGTTTCCTTACAAATGCAGGAATTGGAACGGAAACTATCCAGTTGTGTCGATATTGAACAAGTTTTGAATATCGCCAAGCAACATTTAGAAAGCTCTTTAAATGCAACAGTTTGGCTAAGAATTGGAACAAAGGAATTAGGGGATAGCCGTTTATTTAATGAAAAAGATCAAATTGCGGCAAATTGGACTCAGAAAAATGCCAAACCATGTGGACGTTTTACCAATACTTTAACTCAATCAGCATGGTGGTTTAATCCACTGAATTTGGTGGGGGACTATGGTGTTATCGCTATTCGATTTAATCAAAATACAGATAGCATTAGTTTTGAGCAGCAGCGTTTAGCTGAGTTAATGATTGATGATATTGCTCAAACCGCTTCTCGCGTACAGTTGTCTTTACAGTTGGAAAACTCCCGCGTAGTTGCTGAAACTGAAAAGTTACGTTCAGCTTTACTTTCATCTGTTTCCCATGATTTACGTTCACCGTTGGCTGCAATGATTGGTTCAGCAGACAGCCTGAAATACTATGGCGAGCAAATGTCTGAAGCGGATCGAGAAAGTTTACTGGATACCATTCATGTTGAAGGTGAACGGCTGGATCGCTATATTCAAAATTTACTGGATATGACCCGATTAGGTCATCAAGGTTTAAGCTTAAGTCGGGACTGGATTGGGGTAGAAGAGCTGATTGGTTCTGCCACGCAGCGACTTAAACGTTATCAGCCTAAGGTCAACATTGATGTAGCAATAAAACAAGATTTACCACAATTGTATGTCCATCCTGCTTTGATTGAGCAAGCGATATTTAATGTGCTAGAAAATGCAGCTAAGTTTTCACCTGATAATGTGCCAATTGAAGTACGGATCCAACAGGATGAAGGTGATCTTCAGATTGATATTATTGACCAAGGTGTTGGCATTCCAGAAGAGGAGCGAGAGCAAATCTTTGATATGTTCTATACCATGCAACGTGGGGATCGCGGTAAAACAGGCACTGGATTAGGTCTTGCAATTGTCAAAGCGATTATTGGGGCGCATATGGGGAGTATTGAAGCTTTGGCAGGTACATATGGTCAGGGCACTTTAATTAGAATACGATTACCACTGCATCAGGATTAAAATTATCATCTATGCCGCAAACATTAAATTCTCAAGCATCTATTCTCATTATTGATGATGAACCACAAATTCGGAAGTTTCTGGATATTGCCTTACGTGCCCAAGGTTATCAAGTTCATGTAGCTGAAAATGGCATGAAAGGGTTAGAGGTTTTGGCGACACGTGGTGCGGATTTGTTGATTCTCGACCTTGGTCTACCAGATATGGATGGACAGGATGTTTTGATTGAGTTACGACAATGGTCTGCTATTCCTGTGATTGTGTTATCTGCGCGTCCCGATGAAAACCAGAAAATTAAGCTATTGGATGCAGGGGCGAATGATTATGTTACCAAGCCTTTTAGTATCCAGGAGTTATGTGCGCGTATTCGAGTGATGTTTAGGAATATGCCACAACAGTTGGAGCACCATTTAGTCTTTAATGACGGGCAACTGTGTATTGATGTTGCTGAGCATACAGCCAAGCTGGGTGGTGAAGAAATCGCCTTGACCAAAAAAGAATTTCAATTGTTGGCTTTATTGATTCGCCATCAGGGCAAGATTGTGACACAAAAACAAATTATGACCGAGTTATGGGGGATTACCCATGAAGAAGATACTCATTATCTCAGGATCTTGGTGAAAAAGCTCAGAACCAAAATCGGAGATTCTGCAATAACACCTAAATATATTTTTACGATTGCTGGAGTCGGATTGAGGTTTGGAGAATAGCTTGTGATAGTATTTGTAATACACTGTATTATAATGCTATTTATTGGTTTTTGTGTATGCTGATAAGTATAAAAGGTGAGTTGGATCACTGTTTTAGTATATACTTATAAGGCTTTTTTAATGTCTTACTAGAGTCAAAATGAAAAAATTATTAGCGATGACAGCATTCAGTTCTTTAGGTCTAATGGCCTGTTCAACCACAGAAACATCAAAAGTGATTCAAAGCCCTCAGGTGACCGCAGCAGTTCAGCAAATTAAATATAATGGGGCGAAAGTACCTGTGTCGATCGGTAAGTTTGATAATCGTTCAAGCTATATGAGAGGCATATTTTCAGATAATGTTGACCGTCTTGGTGGACAGGCAAAAACTATTTTAGAAACGCATCTACAGCAAACAGGCTATTTTTCTGTATTAAACCGCGACAATTTGTCCGAACTTAAGCAAGAAGTTGGTTATAGCAATACTGCCCAAACCATTAAGGGTGCTCGTTATGTCATTACTGGTGATGTATCTGAGTTTGGTCGTAAAGAAGTGGGTGACCAACAGTTATTTGGTATTTTAGGCCGCGGTAAGCAACAAGTTGCCTATGCAAAAGTAAATTTAAATATTGTCGATGTTAAGACCTCAGAAATTGTACATTCAGTACAAGGTGCGGGTGAGTATGCCTTAAGTGCTCGTGAAGTACTGGGTTTTGGTTCTACAGCCTCTTATGATTCGACCTTAAACGGTAAAGTTCTCGACTTGGCTGTACGTGAAGCAGTGAATAACTTAGTGACTGATATCCAGAATAATCGTTGGACTGCTCAATAAGCTTGGATTGTTGTAGAAATGAAAAAAATTCTGTTGACCAGTCTAATCACGATCGGCTTGGTTGGCTGTGCTGCGGGGCCTCAACCTTTATATAGTTGGGGCTCTTATACACAGCAGACCTATTTGATGTATAACGCACCAGAAAAAGCGATGCCGAATGCACAAATAACCAAGTTGGAAGCTGAAATAGAAAAAGCCAAAGGCAAAAATCTTGCAGTCCCACCTGGTCTATATGCACATCTGGGCTTGTTATATTTGCAGGAAAATAATGCGCAAAAAGCAACTGAATATTTTCAGTTAGAGCGACAGGTTTATCCTGAGTCAACGGTATTAATGGATCGCTTATTACAGAAAATGAGTGCAAATGTAGGATCGGGCAAGTCATGATCAAGCAGTGTATAATTTCGAGTCTTGTCATCACTGGTCTGTTACTCACAGGATGTGCATCTTCTCCTGTAGTCAATAAAGATATGACTGCTTATAAACAGCATATGCCAAAATCAATTTTGATATTACCACCTGTCAATGATTCTCCAGATGTAAAAGCAACTTATAGCTATTGGCCGACTGTGATCACACCAGTTGCCGAAGCGGGTTACTATGTCTTTCCAATTTCTGTTGTCGACTCAATGTTTAAAGAGAACGGCGTGACCAATGGTCATGATGCTCAAAGCATCTCGCCACAGAAATTACAGGAAATTTTTGGTGCTGATGCTGCACTTTATATTCGAATTAAAGAATATGGTTCCAAGTATCAAGTCATTCAAAGTGTTGCGGCAGTTAGTGTAGAGGCAAAACTGGTTGATTTAAAAACCAATGAGACACTTTGGACTGGTGAGAAGAAAGCCGTTCAATCCAGCAATAGCGGTAATAATGATTTACTCACTGCACTTGTTGGCGCATTGGTTGAACAGATTGCGGGTAGCTTAAATGATCGTGCTTATCCTTTGGCAGCGATTGTAAATACCCAATTATTTACACCAACGCAGCACAACCCCGGCCTGGGCTTGCTCTACGGACCTCGTTCACCTAAATATCAACAAGATGGTGTTGTGAAGTAATCCATTGTCATCTGCATATTAAAAAAGCCTCAACAAGAGGCTTTTTTAATATTAAATCTTATTTAATATTTGGATCACCTTGTTTCAAGAAGAAACGTAAAGCCAATTTTTGTACCCAAGTACCGTATGGAGGATAGAACAATTGAGTTGGGAAGAAGCGATGACGTGCAAAAACAGTTTTTGCATGGGAGAGCTCACGGAAACCTTCTTCTCCATGATATGTCCCCATGCCAGAGTTACCAATACCACCAAATGGTGCATCATGGTTGACCACATGCCAACCCCAATCGTTTAAAGTCACACCACCTGAATGGGTTTGTTTTAAGACATAATCACGTTCATTGGCATCGTGGGTAAAGAGGTATAAGGCCAATGGTCGTTCGCCCGCTTGAATATATTGAATTGCATCATCCACTGTACCGTAAGCAACCACAGGTAAAACTGGACCAAATAGTTCTTCTTTTAGAATCCGCATATCTGCTGTGCAATTCAGTACGATATGTATAGGCATACGACGTGCATCTTTATCTCGATCATATTCACCACATGCAATGATTTGAGCACCTTTGGCTTTGGCATCATCCAAGATATCAAGCAACCGTTTTAGATGACGATCATTCACAATCGACGTGTAGTTTGTGTTTTGGCTAATATTATTGCCATACATCGCAGTGAAATTCGCTTGGCATTCTGCAACGAATTGATCGATTTTTTCTTTTGGCACCAGTGCATAGTCGGGCGCAACACAGATTTGACCACAGTTGGTCGCTTTACCATGTAGAACGCGTTTTGCTGCATCAGCAAGCGGATAGTTGCGGCTGACTAAAGCAGGGGACTTACCGCCAAGTTCTAAGGTGACTGGGGTTAAATTATCTGCGGCTGCACGCATCACCACTCGACCAATCGCTGGTGAACCTGTAAATACAATATGGTTGAATGGCAGCGAGGTAAATTGTGCTGGATCAAGGATCTCTTCACCAAAAACAGCAACCTCATCTTCACTAAAAATTTCAGCTAGCATTCGTTTAACCACAGCATTGGTTGCTGGAGTCACTTCAGGTAGTTTGATCATCACCCGATTGCCCGCTGCAATTGCAGCAATTAATGGCCCCAAGGCTAAATAAACAGGGAAGTTCCAAGGAACAATAACACCTACTACACCTTTAGGCTGGTATTGCACACGTAGGCGATTCGATAAAAATAGCAATTCAGTATGACGTTTACTTGGCCGCATCCAACGGCGTAAATGGCGAATCGCATGATCTGCTTCGAGTACGGAGCCGAGCAAATCAAGCAGTTTAGATTCATCTACCGAGCGTGAACTAAAGTCACTATTAATTGCAGTCGCAATCACATCTTGATAACGGATAATTTGTTTTTTTATTTGCAATAATTTTGTACGTCGATTATCAAGATCTGGGTAGGGCTGAGCATCAAAAGCAGCACGCTGTTGATTAAACACAGAATACATATGTTCGGTTGCAGGATCACTGAATGGTTGTGAAGTTGAAAGTGTCATTGTTGCTCCTTTCATGCTTATTAGTAGAATAGACTTTATGATTGATGAGATTTGTAGTCGATGTTAAATTGAGACAACAAAGAGTAATTTAGTGCCATTATGCATCATCACTCAAGGGATGAGGTGAAAAAATGCGTAAACAGGATCTTATTCCAGTACGAGTCGAAGCGCGTTATGATCAAAAAGAGTTGGGTCAAGGCACACCGATTTTAGGTCTAACTAGTCTACTGGAGGCTATGCAACAGCAAGGCTATCGCTTGGAGGAGATTTTAACGGGTACAGGAATTTCTCAAGATGCACTAAATAGTGCGGCTTCTCATATCTCCCCCTATCAAAAATTACAACTTTTTCAAACGATTCAGCGTTTATCAAAAGATCCGCTTATTGGTATACGAGCTGGGCAAAAACAGCGCCTTTCGGACTTTGGGGTCTATGGTTATGCACTGTATTCCTCTCGTAATTTCCAGCAGGCGGTAGAGTTTGGGATTCGCCATATCAAACTTGCGGCGCCAGTTCTCAAGAAAACCTTTTCGATCCAAAAGCAAGTTGCCATTTTTGAAGGTCATGAAATTATCGCGCTCGGTAAATTATTGCCTTTGGTATGTGAGTTTTGGTTTAGTTCAATGCAGACCCTAATTGAGTGTGTATTAGAAGCACCATTTCAAGCGAAAAAATTGTTACTTCCTTATCCTGCACCTGACTATGCAGGTGAATATGAAAAGGTTTTTCGTTGTCCAGTTGAGTTTGATACTGACGTAATGCAATGGCATTTTGATCTTGATTGGCTAGAGAAGCCTTGCCCCAATGCCAATCCGATTACTGCTGATATGTGTCAGTCTTTTTGTGAAAGGATGCTGGGTAGCGATGATGATCAACAAGAACCCGATTTAGTTCGTACGATTCGTCTGATCTTATTAGATGCGGTAGGCAGCTTTCCAACTGCACAAGAGATTGCAGATCAATTGCATTTATCCAAGCGAACTTTATACCGCCGTTTAGCAGATGCGGAAGTCAGTTATCAAGAGATTTTAGACAGTACCAGAAGGCGACTTGCAGATGAATATTTGGCAACAAGTTTGAGCATTGATGAAATTGCAGAACGCTTAGGATTTTCTGATACATCAAATTTTAGGAAAGCCTATCGTAATTGGGTTGGGATTTCACCAAATGAATATCGAGCGGATAAAAATAAGATAATTTAGTTTAAAAAATAGGTTTTATTCTCAAAATATGAATTTTTTAATTTAACTTTAATATCGCAGGATAATAATGATTGTTATAATTGTTGAAGTGATAATAGACAGATGTTTATTTTAACTTGAATAGAAGTTTTATAAATGAATGATATTTATTTTAATTATCATTTAATTGAAAATGTTATTTTTTAATCAAAAAATGCACCATAATATTGCATTGATATTTTAAATATATAGCATTTTGATTGGTTATTGTTCAGGTGTTTTGATCGATTGATCTAAATTTTTTATTAAAAATATATTAATAATTAAAGTCTTACAATTAAAAGTATATTTGCATACTTTTAAGGTATTTTTCATGTGAATGGGTGTGTTGGTTATATAATTAAATTAAATGAATTACCTAAAGTTAAATCGCATAGAATCTGTGCTGGATTAGGGTAGGGTCTACCCATTAAAAAAACTTATTATGCTAAGGATTGCATTCAATGCTGACTTTTTTAGGTATCAGCATGATCATGTGCTTTATGTATTTGATCATGTCAAAACGTCTCAGTGCATTAGTTGCATTAATTTTAATCCCATTCATATTTGCTATTATCGCTTGGGGCTTAGGTTTTTATTTTGACAGCTTAAGTCATATTCAATTGGCCGAACTTGGCAATACCATGTTAGAGGGTATTAAAAAGCTCGCACCAACAGGCGTCATGCTTCTTTTCGCTATTTTATATTTTGCATTAATGATTGATTCGGGGTTATTTGACCCTTCGGTAAGATGGATTTTAAAGAAAGTAAAAGGCGATCCATTAAAAATCACTTTAGGTACAGTTTTTCTAACATTATTGGTCTCTTTAGATGGTGATGGTTCAACCACGTATATGATCTGTGTGGCTGCAATGATGCCCTTGTATAAACGTGTAGGCATGAATCCACTGATTATGACCTGTTTGATGTTGCTTTGTAGTGGTGTGATGAATTTGACGCCATGGGGTGGACCAACAGCCCGTGCTGCCAGTGCATTACAAGTTGATGCCAGTGAAGTGTTTATTCCAATGATTCCATCGATGATTGTGGCGGCTGCTTGGTTATTCTTCTTGGCCTATCTGTATGGCATGTACGAGCGCAAACGCTTAGGTGTGATTGAGCTGGTCGATATTAGCCATGCGGATGATATTTCGATCTCAAAAGATCCTGAAGCACAACGTCCTCATTTACGTTGGTTTAACGGTATTTTGACCTTAGTTTTAATGGCTTCTTTGGTGAAAGGGATTTTACCAATGTCTATCCTGTTCATGCTCGGTTTCTGTATTGCTTTAGTCGTGAATTATCCATGCGTCAACATGCAGAAAAAACGGATTGCCATGCATGCGGATAGTGTACTAGCAGTTGTTGGTGTGATCTTTGCTGCAGGTGTCTTTACAGGAATTTTATCGGGTACAGGCATGGTTGAAGCGATGTCTAAAGGGTTTGTTGCTGTGATTCCACCAAGCATGGGACCTTATTTGGCACCGATTACGGGTGTTTTGAGTATGCCTTTAACCTTCTTTATGTCTAATGATGCCTTTTATTTCGGTGTTTTACCGATTCTTGCAGAAGCTGCATCGCATTATGGCATTGCACCAGTTGAAATTGCACGTGCGTCGATTATTGGACAACCGATTCACTTGTTATCACCTTTAGTTCCTTCAACATATTTGTTATGTGGTTTGGCTGCTGTAGAAATGGGTGATCATCAGAAATTCACTTTGAAATGGGCATTTATTACCTGCTGCGTGTTGATGGGTAGTGCCTTAATATTCGGTGTATTTCCATTTTATAATATGTAAATCAATTTGTTATAATGCTTTTATATTCATGAGAATATAAAAGCATACTTATTTACGCATTCCCACTTAATTTAAAATTTTGCTTGAAATATAGCGAAATAGGGATTTTTTACACTTTTTTAGATGGTTAGGAACATAACAATGAAGATGAAAATTGTACTCGCGACGATGATAAGTATTGCGACAAGCTCTGCATTTGCAGCGCCAAAATTTTATGGAGAAATTGATGCAAGTATTGATTATCTACCAGAAAAAAATGCAAATTCGGCAGATCATGATGTTTGGAAAGTAAATAGCAATAGTTCGTTTGTCGGAATTAAAGGCGAGGAAAAATTAACCGAAAATTTAAGTGCGGTTTATTTGGCGGAATGGGCATTTTATGCAGATGGTGATAAAACTGATTGGTCGCAACGTAACCGTTTTGTCGGGTTGAAAGATGATCGTTTTGGTACAGTCAAAATCGGTAAACATAATACACCGTTAAAAGATTTATCGAGCCCTGTTGATAGTTTTAATAATTATATTAGTAATAAAGCAGATATCACAGGCATTATGACAGGTGAAAATCGCGTGAATAATGCAGTGGTTTATGACTCCCCTGAAATTGCGTTGAACGGTGGTAACTTGGAAGCAAGTGTTCTACTTGCAACAGGAGAAAGCCGCGGGATTGAAGATGATAAACGCGGTGGAGTGAATACCGCGGGGCGTGGCTTAGGCGATGCTTGGTCGGCATCCTTAAGCTATAGCCATCCAGTATTCTTAGTTGGTGTCGGTTATGACAAAGCGATTCCAAGTGATTTCTTAGGGCATGGCTTATTGAATGCAGCAGAAACAGAAACGCAAGTGGATGAGGTGTTTGCGGCAGCGAATACTGTACGTGTCATTGGTCGTTTGACGCCACTTGAAGGACTTGCCATAAAAGCGCTTTATCAGACATCAAAGGTTGTAGATAAGCCAGGCAATAAAGTTGTAGATCCAACAACTTTAGACCCAGAAGGATTCATCCGTAGTATTGATAATTCACAAGGTTGGTTGATTGGTGCGGAATATAAGCTACCGAATCAATCTAAGTGGACCGTGAAAGGGCAATATAGCCAAAACAGCACCAGTTTTAACAATGGTAATGAGGACTTCGATGCCAAACAACTTTTGTTAGGAACAGATTATTCATTTAACAAACAAGTGAAAGTCTATGGTTATGCTGGATATTCAACATTCGAGCAAGCAAGTGCTAAAGATAAGCAACCGATTGCGGGTACTGGTTTAGAATTTAAGTTCTAAGTTTCAGTCAATTAACATTGATAAATAGGATAATTTTGTCCTATTTATCGATGATTTTACTTGACCTATTTTACTTGCCGATTAAGCAATACTTGACTTAAATCCTTTTGGAATATGTGAATAATAAAATATAAAAATTATTAATAATTTCTTCATTATTATCCTGTATATTGAGCGCATTGATCTTCATGGATAGTGTGGATAGAAAAGGAAATGATTTTTAAAGATTTAAATATCTCATTGTTTAATAGCATAAATTCTTTTGCAAAAGAGCATCCTGCTTTAGACAAAATCGCAATTTTTTTAGCAGAAGATTTAAATACAGTATTGATCAGTTTTCTTGTATTTTTATTGGTAATCCAATGGAAAACATATAGTCTTTTATTTGCTAAAACTTTAGTGATTGTGTTGTTTTCTTTACTTTTAAGCGACATTATTGAATTCTTTTATCATCATCCTCGTCCATTTCAAATCGACTTAGGTCATAAGTTAATTGGTCATGGCTCAACTTCATCGTTCCCAAGTCAACATACAATCACAGTTGTGATTATTGGGTTTTCTTATTGGATGGCGGGTTTTAAAAAGATTGGTCTGATTGGATTGTTGTGTAGTGTTGTTGTCGGACTATCGAGAGTTTTTGTAGGTGTTCACTTCCCATTTGATGTGATAGGTTCTTTTGTGATTGGCTTTATGTTGGTTGTATTGGTCAATCACGCACTGAAAGAGTTGGCAATTAGAGTTAGACGTATAAAGCCAGTTCAATTGATTGATTGATTGATACATATCAGACCTGAATGAATTTGTAAAAAAAACGGAGCATGGCTCCGTTTTTTATGGCTTATTTGGCAGGTTGGATATCTAGCTCAAAGGTCCATGTGGTTGCACTTGAAGCATTGCTTGGATCTGCATATTTGACATCTTTAAGGTGTAGACGGGCATAGCTATTGCCTGTATTACCACGAATAAGAGATGCGGCTTCAGGATTTGCTTTAAGCATATGCGCTTTTAAACCAACTGGTGCAGCTAAGCTATCACTTGAATAGTAAGTGAACCAGCCATAGTTAAGTGGTTCTCTACCGTATGCGCCTTTATAGGCTGGATTGAGTAATGACTTCACACCATTATTCGTCCAACTATTTACTTGTTTTACTGTTGTTGCTACTGCTTTAAGTTCAGCTAAAGTATCTACAAAAACCGTGGCTGATTTAAATTTATTGATAATCGGTTTACTATCAGCATCATAAAAACCAGTAGGCTGTAAACCAATGGTACTACCGATACCTGTATTGGTTTGAACATTGTAACGATTAAAAGCTAACTGCCATGGTTGTGTTGCGGAGTTTGTTGCAACACCAGATTTTAGATCTAAATAAGCCCAGCCATTTGTTGCATCGACGTTCTCAATTGTTTTAACAACATCAGGGTATCGTGTATCAATATAGCGGATGCTGATATAACCTGAAGTACCTGATTGATTATAATAATTATAAATTTGTACTGCATACACAGGTTTGTCTTCTGTCCCAACCGTATTGAGATTTTTTGTATCTGTGGTGACAAAATAGATTTTAAAATTTGGTGACATACGATGATCGCCAAACAAATTATATTCTAAAAAGCTATAACCTGTTGTTGCGGTAAATCCATTGCTATATGCATCTTGAGACCATGCCGATGCAGGAATCGCATCATTTCCTTGTTTATTTGCATCAATTAGCTTGGATAAGTTATTCCATGTTGCATCAAATGGTGAATAAAGAACAGCTGCTTTACCATTCCCACTTGCACCACCATTACTCGAAAAAGTTGGTGTGCCACGATTCATTACTGCTTTGATATCCCAATCCATACCAGAGCAGTTAACTGCTTGTTGAAGATCAATATCATAGCATTGGGCTTCAGTAGTATTTCCTTGAAAAGACCATTCTTTAGCTTTGACTGTAAAGAGATCTGTCTGTGTTGTAGGGGGATTGGTTGAGCCGCCATTATTTGAAGGTGAGCCATCACTTCCACCACCACAAGCGATGAGCAGAGTACTTAAAGTACTGAGGGCAAATAATTTAGCTAAATTTAAATGAGACATTGTCCAGTTATCCTTTAAAGATTATTTCATCCAGTTAAAGCGCAGACCCATATAGGTATAACGACCAGAAATAGGCCGATAATCGAAAGCTGCAGAGAAATCACGTTGTTCGTTGAAAATGTTGTCGATACCTGCGAAGGCACTGATATATTTGTTGATGCGGTAATCAACTTGTGAGTCAAAAGTGATCCAGCTCGGGGAGCTATGTTGATTGGCACTATCACCATATTCATCACTTTGATAACGAGTACGGAAGGTCAAATCAACTTGATCATTCAAGGCATAATCAGCCCCTAAACGCGCGATATGTTTTGGGCGTCGTGTTAAAAGTGTATTTGTCGTTTTATCTTTGGCTTCTGTATAGGTATATGCGCCATTGAGTGAAAAATACGGTGTCAGATTCCATTTAACTGAGCTTTCAAAGCCTTTAGTTTCAGCTTTGGCAACGTTGCTATAGCTATATTGGGTTATACCATTTAGCGTTGTGGCATTGTCATAGTCTGTTTGAATGAGATCTTTAACATCGTTCCAGAATAGGTTGAAATCAGCATTCCAACGCTCATTTTGAACCAGGCTTAATCCCAGTTGATAGCTATCCGATGACTCTGGTTTTAGGTTTGGATTACCAATCACGATATAGCCTAAGTGACTATGATCAAAAGAATAGAAGCGTTCTTTTAAATTGGGAACACGGTAGCCTTGACCATAGCTTAAGCGTAGATCTGCCAATAAATCATTTTGCTCATAAAAGCGATATTTAGTACTGAGTTTAAAGGCATTGTGGTCACCAAAATCATCATCATTTTGGAAACGCCAACCAATAACCGCATCAAGATTGGTGACTAAATTGAAATCATTTTGAACATAGAGTTCATGGCGATCACGCTTAACACTGCCACCTTGCATCTCAAATTTTCCATTGTTGCTCTGTTCTAGCTTTTCTTCATGCCAGTCATAGCCCAACTGCCAATTTTGCTTATGCCATTTAGGGAATGTGAGCTGAGAGCTGAAATGATTATTTTCTTGTTTTGAGTTTCTCAATGCAGATAGATAACCATCTAAAGTTTGAGTAGAAGTAGAGTCATAAGTTTCATGGACTGCTTTTAAATCAACTTTGGCAGTATTCATAAGGTCGAATTGAGATCCTGCGCTAAAGCGTTGACGTTCAATATCTTCAATCTTGTGTTGTTTTAAATAAAAGGGTGGAACAAAATTTAAGCTGCGTTGATGATCTTTTTCTTTATATTCATTGAAATCTGCCCAAAGCATAACTTGATCTGAGGCCTGCCATGCACCATAAATAGCATATTGTTGACGCTTTTGTTCATCTCCTTGTCGTGGGTAAGCATCAGGTTCTACCGCAAATCCATCATTAGTGAATTGATCTGCAATAATTCGGCCTTTCAAATTTGCATTTGCGGCTTCAATACTGATTTTCTGATGGTGATTGTTGATGGACGTGTTTTTTCCATCCGCATTTTGTTTGCCATAAGAGCCAATATCGATCTGTCCTGAAATCGAGACACCGTCCTGAACTTTCTTGGTAATAATATTAATCACACCACCCATCGCAGATGAGCCATATTGTGCGGATGCAGCGCCTTTAACCACTTCAATATGTTCAATACCACCAATTAAATATTGATCCAAATCAACGGTAGAACTGGTACTGGCAGCAAGCGGTAAGCCATCAATCAAAATCAGGACTTGATCACTACTCAAGCCTTGCAATGAAATTTCATAGCCTGATTTGCCATGAATTTCTCTTAACAGAATCCCTGGAATATTTTCCAAAGCATCTTTTAAGGTTATGGCATTGGTCCGTTTCAGTTCATCTTCACTGATAATTTCAGTTCGGATTGGGCTATCAATTAATTTTTTTTCTGAACGTGTTCCTGTCACGACAATCGTGTCAAGAACATGAAGTGGTGCTTTTGCAGTTGTATCAGTTGTTTGCTCGATTGCATAAGCTGATGGAGAAATTAAGCCTGCTGCTAAAAGGGAAGCAAATAAAAAATTAGGCTTAAACGAAAATTGAGGAGACAGCATATTCACAATATTTGGTCGCAATGAAAATTATTCCATAATATAAATGGTAATCATTCTCACAATAATTTACAATGCTTTACAGGTTTATTTCAAAAAGATACATGCAACTAGAGTTTGAAAAGTTGTTTTATTTATTTGAATCAGTATTTTAGTGTTGAATTGAGATTTTTTTATGAAACTTAAGCTGTCTTATGTTTTGGTTATGGCATTTGTTCTGGGGACAACAAGTGTAAATGCTGCACAACAGCCAATAAAATTAGCTGAGGCATTACAACAGCAATCTTTACATGAAGATCTGACTCAAGAACAAGCTCGCCAAGCCATTTTAAAAATGGCAGGGGAATACAAAGTCGACTTTCGTTTTGAAGAGCTTTATTCACTTAAACAAGGTTATGAACTCAAAGATGATGATTTATCGAGTGGGCATGAAACGGTCATCGTTTTAGAGAACACACCCAATAAAGTATCGCTACAGCATATCTTGGTGGCTGGTGGGCATGTGGTAAAACACTGGCGACAAGACTGGGAATATGAACCAACTAAAATGTGGAGCTATATTGGCGACTATCGTTGGAAAAGCATTGAGCTAAAAAAAGCAGAGACCCAAGGCAAGTGGCTACAAACTGTTTGGCAAGTGGATGATTCACCCCGTTATGCTGGTTTAGGTAAATGGACTAAAGATAATGGTGCTGTTGAATGGGTATCCAATGAAACTTATCGTCCATTGCCTCGTCGTGAACATACCACACGTAATGACTATGACGTGATTATTGGTATTAATCGACATGCACTCACGGCAACGGGTTGGGTACATGAGCAAGACAATATTAAGTTTGATAGTAAAACCAATACCGCACTTGCACGCGAACTTGGGGTTAATCAATACAACAAAATCGAAGGTTATGACTTTAAGCCTGCTTATGATTATTGGAAAACTAATGCGGCTTATTGGAGCGCAGTCAGAGGTGCTTGGAGTAATGCGTTTAACCAAAATCAAATTGTGGCTTTAAAATTTGCAGAGAAAAATGAAAAGTCTCATTTTAGCTATTTTAATGACCAAGCTGAGTCGGTTGCAGGGAAAACAGTGAAAGTTGAACAGTTGCAATCGCAAGCTAAAACTTTACTGAATCAACAGTTGATTGAAGGCAAAATTCAGTAATTTATTTTTAAATAATAAAAGCTCATGCACTGTGGGCTTTTATTTTTCTGCTTTTTATAAAAAATTTATTCAATAGCATAGTCAATTTACGCACTGTTTACGTTACTTCTGCCTAAGCCTCAACTAAGCTGAATCTATCTATATAACTTGAGCTTTCAGCTATGAGTGCTGTACTTGTTGAGATCAATCATCCATCTGCGCTTAAAAAGTATATTCATACCGCAGCCTCGAAAAATGATGTTGACGGTGTTTCGCAAAAAAAAGGATTTATAGAAGAAGTTGAAACCTATTTAAAACATTACCCACAGACCCAACACGTCGATATTTATTTATGTGATTTAAATGGGCATTTACGCGGTAAACGGATAGATGTCGGTTGCCTAAAAAATTTGAGTAAAGGCTGTTATTTCCCATTGTCGATTTATGCCATGAGTCTGGATGGTAAAGTGATTGAGGAAACAGGGCTTGGTAAATATATTGGTGAACCTGATCGTTTATGTGAGCCTGTTTTAGGAACATTAAAGCCACATGCGCTTGAACCTGAAATAACGGCCCAATTACTGCTCAGTATGAAAGATGATCATCAGCAGGACTGTCTATTAGAGCCCAGAAATATCTTAAAGAAAATGCTCTCTCAATTACAGCTGCAAAACTACTACCCCTGTATTGCTGCAGAAGTTGAGTTCTATTTACATCCTTTACGTGAGGCTAATGATACTGAACAAACGATGTCACAATGCTTTGATATAAATACCTCTGATCATTATCAAAATATTCTGAATGAGATTGAAGCGGTTGCAAAACAGCAGAGCATTCAAATTACAGGAATTGTTTCCGAATCATCTTCAGGCCAGTATGAGATTAATCTGCAACATACAACGGATCTTTTGACCTTATGTGATCAGATTATGTTGCTAAAAAGAACCATCAAACAGATTGCGAATAAGCATGATCTGCGTGCAAACTTCCTTGCTAAGCCTGAAATGCATAAAGCGGGTAGTGGTATGCATTTCCATATGAGTCTTTTGGATCAGAACCAACGGAATCTTTTTAGCTCATCACAGGACAATATAGCTGATGCATTATTAAAAGCAGTGAGTGGATTGTTGTTTTTGATGCCAGATTCAATGGCAATTTTGGCACCCAACTTAAATTCTTTCCGTCGCTTCAAGTTGGGTAATCATGTTCCTTTGGAAGCCAATTGGGGACTGAATAATCGGAATGTAGCAATTCGAATCCCATGTTCAGATCAAGAAAATCAGCGTTTAGAATATCGTGTTGCGGGAGCCGATTGTAATCCTTATCTGGCTTTGGCAACAATTTTGATTGGGACTTTACATGGTTTAACGCATCAATTAGATATTCCTAAGCAAGCACATCAATTAAAACTTAAAAGTGAGCATGTGTTATTGCCAACCGAGCAAATGCAAGCACTAAAATTATTGAAAGCCAATACCTGTTTAACTGAATATCTAGGCAAAGCCTTTGTTGATCTTTGGTGCACCGTAAAGCAGGCAGAGTATCAAAGTGTATATAGCCAAATTACAGCTATTGAAAAGAGCTGGGATATTTAAAGTCTTCCATCGCTGCATAAGGAAAATGAAGATGGGTTATGCGCTCAGCGGGACTCGAACCCACGTCGGTCGCTTAGGAGGCAACTGCTCTATCCAGTTAAGCTATAAGCGCATAATTTTATGATTATAAACAAAAAAGTGATTGCAGAAGCAATCACTTTTTAATGAAACCGATCAAATGTTAATTTTCAGTTTTACGATTTAAAAACTTATAGAAAATAAACATACCTACGATCCAGATCGGAATCATCAGTACAGATTCTTTGAAGCCTTGTTGCCACATGATGTAAAGCACAACAGCAATAAAACCTAATACTAAATAGTTACTGAACGGAGACCATAACGCTGGATAAGAGGTTTTAATTTGAGCTTTTTTTATATAACTTCTATATTTCAAATGGGTCAAACTGATCATTGCCCAGTTTAAAACTAAAGCACCAACAACCACATACATCAAATGTCCGAGGGCATCTTCAGGCACAAAGTAGTTGAGTAATACACAACCAAAGATTAGGAAAGCTGAGAGCAGTACTGCTGGAACAGGAACCCCTTGTTTATTGGTTCTGGTAAATACTTTTGGTGCATTACCTTGTTGAGCTAGACCAAATACCATTCGACTATTGGCATACATGCCGCTGTTATACACCGACAATGCTGCTGTCAGGATAATAAAGTTAAGTAGGTGGGCTGCCCAACCAATCCCCATTTGGCTGAAAATCATCACGAATGGACTTTTATCTAAGCCACCGAGATCCAATTGATTCCAAGGCACAAGTGACAAGAGAATAGCAAGAGAACCCACATAGAATACTAAAATACGAATAACGACTTGGTTAATCGCTTTCGGAATTGTTGTCTTTGGGTCTTTGGCTTCTGCTGCGGCCATACCAATCAGTTCAATTCCCCCAAAGGCAAACATCAAGAAAGCCAGCATGTAAAACAGGCCATCAAAGCCATGCGGAAAAAAGCCGCCCTGTGACCAAAGGTTGCTAAATGAGGCTGTTGAGTTTGCATCCGCAGTGAAGAGTAAGAACAAGCCAAACAAGATCATAGCAACTACGGCAGTCACCTTGATGATTGCTAACCAGAACTCAGATTCACCATAGAACTTAACATTGGTCAGGTTCACTGCCGTAATCACGACAAAGAAAAATAATACAGATTGCCATGCAGGAATTTGCGGCCACCAGTAATTAATGTATTTACCTACTGCCGTTAGCTCAGTCATTGCAACAAGGATGTAGAGCACCCAATAGTTCCAACCCGTTATAAAGCCTGGAAATTTACCCCAATACTTATAAGCAAAATGGCTAAATGAACCTGCAACAGGCTCTTCAACAATCATTTCACCTAAATGACGCATGATTAGAAAAACAATCAAGCCGCCAATCGCATACCCCAAAATAATAGATGGCCCAGCAGACTGGATAATTTGCGCAGAACCTAAAAATAAGCCCGTACCAATCGCTCCACCCATCGCAATGAGTTGGATATGGCGGTTTTTTAGTCCACGCTGAAGTTGAGAAGAATCGTTGTTCAAAGGACTGAGCTCGACGAGGAATTAACTGGATTATTCTAATAGATTGAAAGATTTTCGCCTAGTAAAAGTACAGCGATGCTATGACTGGAAAGTTGTTTTTAAAAGTTATTTAAAATCTTATATTTATATGAATATTAAAATGAAATATGCTGTAATTTTATACAGTTAAAAAATCCCCAAGTTTTTCCCGACGGATGGATTGCTATTTCTGCCATTGTGAAAGCCTTGAAATCTACTCACTATAATGCGCAGATTTTACGCATTATGACCAATCCCAAAACCATTGGTCGTGTGGTATTTTTAATAGCAGTGCAGTACCTTTAGATTCAAAATTTATCTGCACCAAGAATATGATAAAAGGAAGACATTGACATGAGCTCAGTACCGCAAATAAAAGTCCCAGCAACCTATATGCGTGGAGGCACAAGTAAAGGTGTATTTTTCAAACTGGATGATTTACCTGAAGCGGCACAAGTAGCGGGCAAAGCGCGTGATCAACTTCTTCTACGTGTGATTGGTAGTCCAGACCCTTATGGCAAACAGATTGATGGCATGGGTGGGGCAACGTCAAGTACCAGTAAAACCGTTATTTTGGCAAAAAGTTCAGAGCCAGAACATGATGTTGATTATCTATTTGGTCAAGTATCAATTGATCAGCCATTTGTCGACTGGAGTGGGAATTGTGGCAACCTAACTGCAGCGGTGGGTTCATTTGCAATTTCAAATGGTTTGGTTGATACAGTGCGTATTCCTGAAAATGGCATTTGTACGGTACGGATCTGGCAGAAGAATATTCAAAAAACCATTATTGCCCATGTCCCTGTGACCAATGGTCAAGTTCAGGAAACAGGTGATTTTGAACTGGACGGTGTGACCTTTCCAGCCGCTGAAGTTCAAATTGAATTTTTAGACCCGGCTGATGATGGTGAAGAAGGGGGGGATATGTTCCCTACAGGAAATGTAGTCGATCAATTGACCGTTCCTGAAATTGGCACATTCCAAGCGACATTTATCAATGCAGGTATTCCGACCATTTTCCTCAATGCAGAAGATATTGGTTACCAAGGTACAGAATTACAAGATCAAATTAATGCTGATGCAGCAGCT
Organism: Acinetobacter sp. C26M; assembly: GCF_023702675.1. Lineage (NCBI taxonomy): Bacteria > Pseudomonadati > Pseudomonadota > Gammaproteobacteria > Moraxellales > Moraxellaceae > Acinetobacter > Acinetobacter sp. C26M. Next base: position 3,148,772 of record NZ_CP098478.1, on the reverse strand, counting down.
TTAGCACGTTTTGAAAAGATTCGTGCTTATGGTGCGGTACACATGGGCTTGATTAAAGATATTTCAGAAGCTGCTGCACGTCAGCATACACCTAAAATTGCTTTTGTATCACAACCAAAAAACTATACCTCATCAAGTGGTAAACCCGTTGAGACGAGTGATGTGGATTTATTGGTTCGCGCTTTGTCGATGGGTAAATTACACCATGCCATGATGGGAACAGCAGCAGTGGCAATTGGTACAGCCGCAGCTATTCCGGGTACCTTGGTGAATTTGGCAGCTGGTGGAGGTGAGCGTGAAGCCGTTCGTTTCGGTCATCCATCTGGGACTTTACGTGTGGGTGCTCAAGCAGAATTGATTGATGGTAAATGGTCTGTGAAAAAGGCCATTATGAGTCGTAGCGCACGTGTGCTGATGGAAGGCTGGGTTCGTGTGCCAGGAGATAGCTTCTAATTTATCGGTTTGAATTTTATTGGTAAGGCCTTCATTTGAAGGCTTTATTATTTTAAATCTATTAAAAATACAAACACAATTTCATGAGATAAATAATGTTATGATGTTGCCATTCTGACAAGTCTTGTCATTTTACTCTTCCATTCAGATTTCCTGAGGCAACAACTGTGTCATCTATCTCTCAAGTTAATGCGGATGTTCTAAAACAAGCTCAACAACGTATTCAACAAGATTTATTGACAGCATTGGCTGCATTTTCAATTCCAGAACCTTTAAAAGCAGCCGTTCATCATACCGTGATGTTAGGTGGTAAACGGGTTCGTCCTGCACTCTGTTATGCAGCAGCGTCATTACAGCCAAATCACAATTTTGCAGCAGCTCGCCGTGCCGCAGTTGCAGTTGAATTGATTCACTGTTATTCGTTGGCACATGATGATTTACCATGCATGGACAACGATTTACTACGTCGTGGACAACCAACTTGCCATGTCGCATTTGGTGAAGATACTGCGTTATTGGCTGGTGATATTTTGCAGTCGATGGCTTTTGAAATATTGGGCAGCCGTTTGTTTGATGAGCAGGGTCAAGGTACTGAAGCAGCCATTGTCTTAAAACAAGTACAAATTTTAGCAACAGCAAGTTCAAGAATGGTTTGTGGTCAGGTATTGGATCTACAGGCTGAAGGGGAAGGGAAGCAAGTTGATCAAGCTGAATTGGAAAACATTCACCGCAATAAAACAGGTGCTTTGATTCAAGCGGCAATTATGATGGGCGCGGTGACCATTTTTAATGGGACTGATCAAGCAATTCCAAAATTACGCCAATTTGGACAAACGATTGGTTTGGCATTCCAAGTACAAGATGACATTTTAGATGTGACGGCAAGCACTGAGACTTTAGGCAAGACTGCGGGTAAAGATGAGCAAGTTCAGAAATCAACTTATCCATCGTTGATGGGTTTAGCGCAAGCACAGGCCTATGCACAAACTTTACATGATCAAGCCTTTGAAGCCTTGGCTTATTTTGGTGATGATGCCAAAGAGCTGGTCGAGATTTCACAGTTTTTACTGGCACGGAAAAGTTGATATTCATTTCTTAAAATATGTATTCTTGATTAATCATTTAGAGCAATGAGATAGGCTTAATTATCGAAATTTAATCTAGGTGACATATGTTATGTACATGGTAAATGTCCAAATCGTTCGGTTCGTAGATTCATATTTTCCAGGGTGGGTTGAATGTCTATTAATTGATACGTCGAATCGAAAATGGTTTTTTATAGATAAAATCCCTATTTTTACCGATCAAAATTTGCATGAAACGAGTAGCTATCCACAACATGGAAAGATTGCGTGTGAGATGATTCGTTTATGGGGTGAACAAGATGAGCGGGAACGTTGCATTATAACGACAGAACAACCTTGGGGAATATCCGCAAAGGGTGGTGAAGTAGAGTTCGAAGTATTTTATGATCAACTAAAATGAAAAAAGACAGCGTGAAATATTAAATTCATTTTTAATAACAATAGGATATATTTTAATGAACGACGATAAATTAGAACAATGTGCGCTTGAATATGGACAACAGCTGGCTTTTTCCATCCAGTCACAACCTTTTGGTCCAGATTGTGAGGTCTTTAAGGTCTTTGATAAGGTATTTATGTTGATTGGTGCTTATTCTGGTAAGCTGCTGGTGACGATTAAATGCAAGCCTGAGAAAAGTTTGGAATATCAGGAGCTGTATCCTTCAATTTCGGCAGGCTACCATATGAATAAGAAACATTGGATATCAATTGCTAGTGGTCATGAAATTACAGCTGATTTACTGCAAGACCTGATTAAGGATTCTTATGATTTGGTGGTGGGAAAACTTCCACTTAAAGATCGAAAAAGGATTCAGAGTGTATAAAAAATAAAGCAGCGATAACGCTGCTTTATTTTTATTGGAAACAGGACTTAGTGTTTGCCCATAATTCCACGAATGGCATTGAGTACATCGGCTGGAAGTACCACAGTTTTTGCATTGCTTGATTTAGAAAGATCTTGCATCGCTTTCACATATTGCTCACCGAGTAAGTAAGCAACAGGGATTTCTTTATCACCTACAGCTGTGGTGACCATTTCAATCGCACGTTGTGACGATTCTGCAAGAACAACCTGCGCTTCTGCATCACGACGCGAAGCTTCCAAACGACCATCTGCTTCTAAAATTGCAGCTTGTTTTTCACCATCTGCTTTAGTCACAGTCGCACGACGTTGACGTTCAGCAGCAGCTTGAGCTTCCATCGCAGCTTGCATGGTATGAGATGGCTGAATATCTTGGATTTCAACCGTTTTAAGGGTAATCCCCCAATCTGAAATATCATCAGAAATGGCTGCTTTTAACTTCGCTTTGATATGATCACGTGAAGAAAGTGCATCATCCAAGTCCATTTCACCAACGATTGAACGGAGTGAAGTTTGAACAAGGTTTTGAATTGCCCAAGTATAGTTTTCAATCCCGTACACCGCTTTTTCTGGTGTTGTCAGGTTGATATAAGCTACGGCATTCATCACCAGTACGGCATTGTCTCGGGTAATTACTTCTTGTGAAGGAATATCTAAAACAATATCTTTAGTGGTAATTTTATAAGCAACTTCGTCTACATAGGGGATAACGAAATTGAGACCAGGATTCAACGTGGTATGATATTTACCTAAACGTTGAACAATCCATTTATAACCTTGGGGAACAATACGAACCCCTTTAAAGATAGTTATAGCAATAAAAGCTAAAAAAGCTAAAACAACAATAGTACCGACAGACATTGAAAACCCTCTTTTGTGTTTATGACGTGCTATGCGGTTGAACGACTAAATCATTACCCAAAATATCAACTACTCGAACGCGATCACCGACTTGTACAGGTACGGTACAACGGCAATTCCATTCATCATTACCTAAAACAGGCATCGGAAAGCGTACAACAATTTGTCCATGCTCAAGTCCAGTTTGGATAACCATACCTACTTGACCAATGGTTGCTTCACGAGGAAGTCCTGCTTTAGTTTTATCAATGGAGAGAGGTTTGATAAATTTGAACCAAAGAATCGTGCATAAAATAGATAAAATTCCCCAAGTAATCACTTGGGTGGTAAAGCCCATCATCGGGAAAAGCCACAGTAAAATACAGACCATGACTGCTGCAATGCCAAACCATAATGCAGCAAAAGCAGGCAAAATTAACTCTGAAAGAATCAGTAAAATCCCTAATACAAACCAGTGCCAAGGTTCAACTACAAATTCCATAGATTTGCTCGCATCATTAAACGGAGTGGAGGTGAAAAAATATTCACCTTTAGCACTCTAGCAGATCATTATCTTTATGAATATACAAAGATTGTTTTTTTAGAATTTAGGGCTGATACCTGCTAAAAATCTTACTTGTATCGCAAGTATTTATAGAGAACAACAGCCCTTGTGGTGGGTTTTTAGAATTTAGACTTTGGCGCAGGCTTAAGAGCTGCAGGAGAGTTTTTAAATGTGGTAATCGCATTTCGAATCGCAGTGATCTTGGCTTGAGCCGCTTTTTCACCTTCTAAAATTGCTTCATTACTTGATTTAAGATCAAGTGCACCAAGATGCCCAACTTTTGGTTGAATCACAACCGTGGCTTGATTGAGTTCTTCATTAATACTTTGTTGTCCCATAATATTAATGGTTTGATCTAATAAGCCCCACATACTGAGTGGTTTACCACCGACTGGTCGTGCAGAGATATCCACTGCAATCACAATATCAGCCCCCATGTCTTTGGCTGTTTTCACAGGGATTGGGCTGACTAGACCACCATCGACGTATTTGGTATTACCAATCACCGCAGGCACAAATACGTTTGGAATACTACAAGAAGCACGTACGGCTTGACCTGCATTGCCTTTAATAAACTCAGCTTTTTTACCACTATCTAAACGTGTTGCAACGGCGGCAAAACGGATTGGAAACTGCTCAATCGGTTTATTGCCAACTTGTGTATTTACATAGTTCTGTAGTTTTTGACCGAGAATAATGCCTTGACTATTTAGTGTTAAATCACGCAAATCAGACTCTTGCAGTTTCAATGCAAGGTTTTGCATTTGATAAGGTGTTTGCCCGCTAGCATAAATACTACCCACAAAACTGCCCGCACTGGTACCTGTCACGATTTTGGCTTTAATACCATGAGACTCTAAAACTTTGATCACACCAATATGAGCAAAGCCCTTGGCACCGCCACCACCTAAGGCGAGTGCGATGACGGGTTCACGCGCTTTAATTGCCGTTGTAGAGGGAGTTTTTTTCGCTGTTTGATCACAACCAAATAAAGCGAGACTAAGGACGGCCATGCAAGACAGTCGAGCAATTTTCATATCAGGTGCAGATAAAATGAACAAAAAGATGGGCACATCAGAGCAGATTTGCCCTTATTTTTCTAGTTTTTTTTCACAAGTTTTTGTAAGGGTTCAGCCAGCCAATCTGGATTCTTTGGTGAGAAATGTCCCACATAGCGTTGCATGATTTGCTCTAGATCTTGTTGATAGTGACCTGTCGGGGTAAAAGCACCTAAGCAATAAATGGTTTTATGATCGTAATCGAAGGCAAACATTACGATGGGAATCCCTGCAGCATGCGCAATATGATAAAAACCACTTTTCATTTTCTCAGCTTTTTTACGGGTGCCTTCAGGTGCCATTCCGATCCAGATTTTATCGTGCGCATGAATCGTGGCAACAACCTGTTCTGTCAGTCCGTGTGCGCTGTCGCGACGGACAGGAATCAGCCCAGCCCAATTTAATAACGGCTGAAATGGTGGTTTGAACAGACTATCTTTGCCCAAGACTGTAATTTTTAAACCTAAACCGCCAATGGCTAAAAAGCCATACCAACCGTCAATATTAGAGGTATGTGGGGAGATAATCGCGACAGCTTTTGGTAAGTTTGGTATTTCACCAACGACTGTCCAGCCTTGTCCAAGAAAAAGTTTTTTACACAAGGCACGGCTATAAGCAGTGCCACGTTGTGGAACTAGCGGAGGTAAATCAGGGAAATGTTGTGGCATAAATCACGATATGTAATGACAACTACAATTATGTTAAACGCTCATTACATGTACTGCATTGGCAAAAAATAAGATTTTATTGCCATGTAGATGAAAGGATTAGATACTTGAGCAACTTCATCATATAGCTATGGAAAACTCAAAATGCCTAATCTTAGACAGATTTACATTTTATTGTTTTCTTTGTATTGGGCGCAGGGTTTGCCTGTTGGTTTTATGACGCATGCATTGCCCGTAATTTTAAGAACACAGGGCGTATCGTTGGCACATATTGGTGGCTTTGGCTTACTCATGTTGCCTTGGTCAATTAAGATTTTTTGGGCGGCCTATGTAGATCGTTTTGCTTTATCGAAATTAGGGCATTACCGTAGCTGGATCATTCCAACGCAACTGTGCAGCGTTGTTATTCTGATTATTTTATCTTTTTTCCCTATTCATGCTTTGGATCAGCCGAGTTATCTGCTGATTTTCTTTGCGCTGCTGCTTTTGATAAATTTAACTGGTGCAACTCAGGATATTGCTACAGATGGTCTAGCTGTCAACTTACTTAAAAGTGATCAGCAACATTGGGGTAATACCTTTCAGGTGGTTGGATCGCGCTTAGGTTTTATTGTCGGTGGGGGAGCTGTACTTTGGTGCTTGGATTGGCTGCATTGGCAAAAAACCTTTCTAGCTTTGGCTGTATTGGTTTTTATCAACACATTACCTGTTTTGTTTTATCCTGAGCCGCGGCATGAAAGTAAAGCCGCCCTAAATAAAGCAAACTCTCAATCTTTTACTCAGGCAATTAAAGCTTACTTAAATTATTTTCAGTCTTCTTCTGAATTAAAAGCATGGCTGCTGGTGTTGATCAGTTTTAAAGTGGCTGACGGTATGGCAGGACCTCTATTAAAACCATTGATGGTCGATATGGGATTAAATTTCACTCAGATTGGTGTGTTTATTACCATGTTTGGTGCTGTGGCTGCCTTATTGGGTGCTGGCATTGCTGGACTATTATTGAAGCATTATTCCCGAGTACATTGCCTACTTATATTTTCCTTTTTTAAAATCATGAGCTTAGGTGGATATACAGTTCTTGCTTATCATTATGAAGCTCAAAATCACATTACACCAATTTGGCTTTATGTTGTGAATGCATTTGAAGATGCCTGTTCAGCGATGTTGCTGGTGGTGATGCTGACACTAGTTATGCAGTACAGCCGTAAACAATTTGCAGGTACTGACTTTACTTTCCAAGTATCCATCATGGCAACGATAAGTGGCTTACTCTATTTATTCAGTGGCGTGATTGGAGATTGGCTGGGCTATTATCGTTATTTGATCGTGATTTGTATCGTTTCTATCCTATGTTTATGCCCAATTTATTATTGGAAAAATAAAGCAAGATGAAGATCACTTTTTATTACAATTTTTGTGTTAAACAGACCTGATCTGAAACAACTAAGCGTGCTTAAAGTAGGACTTATCTATAGATTATATGTTTTTTGTCGGATTTTTAAATTTTTTGAATATAGAGAGGTGGGTGAATAATAATCAAGAAAATATTGGTTTAATTGATTGATATTTAAATTAAATTACTCATAAATAAAAGTGTGGAATGATTCAATAAAAACAATAAGTGTGTGTACAAAAATTAAACTTTAGTCGAAATAGGAATAAATTAATAAGATTTTAATCGTTTTGTCATATAAAGTTAATGTGTAGGATTTGTTACAAATTTAACCAGGATGTAAACAATGAAAATCAAAATTGTAACAGCAGCAGTGCTTAGTTTACTTGCAACAACCACTTTTGCAGCACCAACATTTTATGGCGAGATCGATGCCAGTGTTGATTATTTACCAGAAAAAAATGCAAAAAAATCAAATAAAGATGTTTGGGAAATTAGCTCAAACAGTTCATTCCTTGGACTTAAAGGCGATGAAAAACTGACTGAACGCTTAAGCGCAGTTTATGCGATTGAGTGGGCATTTAATGCCGATGGTGATGGCGATGACTGGAGCAAGCGTAACCGTTTTGTCGGTTTAAAAGATGCGCAATTGGGTACCTTGAAAATTGGTGCGCATGATACGCCATTAAAGCAATTATCGAGTGTGGTTGATACGTTTAATAACTATGTTGCTAACAAAGCCGATATCACAGGTATTTTTACAGGTGAAAACCGTGTTTCGAACGTTGTTGTGTATGAGTCTCCAGCGCTTAAGTTATTAGATGGTGCATTTAAGTTTAATGCTTTATTGGCTACTGGTGAGTCGAGTGGTATTAAATCAGATAAGGGCGTTGTTAAAACTGCAGGTCGCGGTTTAGGCGATGCATGGTCAGCATCTGTTACCTATGAAAACCCATTGGTGGTTGCTGGTATCGGTTATGATAAAGCCATTCCAAGTAACTTCTTGGGTCGCGGTTTCTTAAATGCAGCTGAGCCGAAACTTGGATCAGCGCCAGCAGCGGCAGATACTTTTGCAGCGGCAAATACCGTACGTGCAATTGGTAAAGTAACGCCGATTGATGGTTTGGCATTAAAAGCTCTATATCAAACTTCTGAAGTTGAAAAAGCAGCTGGCAATGGTAATGGTGTGCTTACAGATAATATTGACGATGCACAAGGTTGGTTAGTGGGTGCGGAATATAATATCCCACAAGCAAAAAACTGGACGGTGAAGGGGCAATATAGCCAAAATGATACGAGCTTTAAAAACAATACAGCCGACTTTAAAGCAAAACAAATTATTGCAGGTGCTGACTATGCTTTTAACAAACAAGTTAAAACTTATGGTTATGCAGGTTATCTAACGCTTGAACAAGCAAGCAAAAAGGATAAACAACCTGTTGCAGGCTTAGGTTTAGAATTCAAATTCTAAGCTGCTGTCATTCAAAAAAGCCCTTTAAGCTTGCTTAAAGGGCTTTTTTGCTTATATTGGGGCGTAATAAGAGAAAAACATAATCATCATAAAATTTATTTCATCAACTATAAAAATATAATCAGTGCTTTTAGATTGTATGGTTCATCCTATTTTTGAACAAAGCAATTCAGCAAATCTGCACACTTATTACAAGGTTTAAGTGATTTTTAAGTTTTTATTCTTATTTTAAAAAAAGCAAAGAAAATTATTTTTAGACTGTGATGCCTATGTTGCTACAAAAAGCCATGCCTAGATCGATTTCACTTCTGACCTTCAATGTGCTACTTGCAATTTGGTTGGGTGTATTTCTGAATATTGCATTTTATCAAAAGATGCAAGCATTAACGCCTTATACAGGACTTAAGGCTGGGCTATTTGTGGTTGCTTCAGTGGGTGTCGTGACAGCCTTGTATTTATTTGCGTTACAGATTTTAAATTGGAAATGGACGGCAAAGCCAATTGCAATTGCTTTGATATTTATTGGTGGTTTTGCAGCCTATGCGGTGAACACTCTAGGCGTTTGGATTACTGCTGACCAAATTCAAAATCTGATGCAAACGGATATAGCTGAAGCAAAGGATACATGGTCTTGGCATTTGCTGGTTTGGATCATTGGTATGGTGATTGTACCAATTATTGTGATTTTGCTAATTAAATTAAAACCTGAACCGATTATTCGACAAATATGGAAAAAAGTGGTGGCTTCACTGGTTTCTTTGGCAATGGTAGGTGGTTTACTATTTATTTTCTATGTCGATTTTGCTGCAATCTTTCGTGAAAATCGTGATTTGAAAGGGATGATTTCCCCGCAAAATATGATTGCTGCATCGGTATCTTATTATAAAAAGAAAGCACCTAAAGAGAATTTACCTCTGGTGCATTACGGTGAAGATGCACAAGTTTCTCAAACTCCAAAAGGTGTACCTAAACTGATGGTTTTGGTGGTAGGTGAAACAGCACGTGCAGAAAATTTTTCTTTGAATGGTTATGCAAAAGAGACCAATCCTAAGTTAGCTAAACAAGATATTTTGAATTTCTCTCAGGTTAGCTCATGTGGTACAGCAACGGCAGTGTCCGTACCGTGTATGTTCTCAGGTATGCAAAGGGTGGATTATGATGAGCGGTTGGCTAGCCATAGAGAAGGGCTACTGGATATTGCAAAACGTGTGGGTTACCAAGTCACTTGGATTGATAACAATTCAAGTTGTAAGGGGACATGTGATCGGATTGGAGAATATAAAATTCCAGAATCAATCAAGCAGAAATGGTGTAAGGATGGTGAATGTCTGGACGACATTTTGATTGATAGCCTGAAAGCTTATCTCGAAACGATTCCAAAAGATGATAAACGTCCGCAATTGGTGGTCTTGCACCAAATGGGGAGTCATGGCCCAGCTTACTATAAACGTGCACCTGAGGAGTTTCGTGTGTTTAAGCCAACGTGTGATACCAATGCGATTCAGGGATGCACTCAAGAAGCTTTAATCAATACTTATGACAATACCTTGCTTTATACTGATTATGTTCTAGATTCATTGATCAATACATTAAAAAATACTACGCAATATCAAACAGGTTTGTGGTATTTATCTGATCATGGTGAATCAACGGGTGAAAGTGGTATGTATTTGCATGGCGCGCCTTATGCGATTGCACCGAGCCAACAGACACATGTTCCGATGTTGATGTGGTTTTCTAGTGTATGGCAGCAACAGGCAAGCAAGCAAATCAAATGCTTAGCACAACAAAGTAAAAATAAACTCAGTCAGGATAATTTATTCCCAACCATGCTCAGTTTGCTTGATATTAAAACTAAAGTAATTAATCCTAAAGATGACATGTTGCAAACATGTCCTAAGCCATAAGGTGAAGTGAAATCATGACCAAGATCTTGATGATAGAAGATGATTTTATGATTGCAGAGTCTACATTGACTTTATTGCGATATCATCAGTTTGAAGTGGAATGGGTCAACAATGGGGTAGATGGATTAGCTTTGCTGACCAAGCAGGCTTTTGATTTGGTTCTGTTGGATTTGGGTCTTCCTTTAATGGATGGAATGCAAATTCTCAAGCAAATTCGTCAACGTAGTACTGTGCCTGTATTGATTATCTCTGCGCGTGACCAGTTACAAAACCGTGTTGATGGTTTAAATCAAGGTGCGGATGATTATCTGATCAAGCCTTATGAGTTTGATGAACTACTTGCACGAATCAATGCCTTGTTGCGCCGCGGTAGTGTAGAAACAGCACAATTGAAAAGTCAGTCGCAATTGTTAAAAAGTGGCGAGTTGACATTAGATGTTGAACAACACTTGGCGACTTTTAAAGGACAACAGATCGAACTTTCTAATCGAGAGTGGGCGATTCTGATTCCAATGGTTTCTCATCCAAACAAAATTTTCTCGAAAGCCAATCTTGAAGATAAGTTGTATGATTTTGATAGTGAAGTGACCAGTAATACCATTGAAGTCTATGTACACCACTTGCGTGCCAAACTTGGGAAAGACTTTATTCGTACGATTCGTGGTTTAGGTTATCGTTTGGGGCAAGCTTAAATTGATGAAAACAGCTCAGCATTATTCGCTCAAGAAAAGACTGATTTGGGGCACTTCCATTTTCAGTATTGTACTGGGCTGTTTTTTGATTTTAGCCGCATATAAAATTTCATTGCATGAGGTCGATGAAATTTTAGATACCCAAATGCAGTATATGGCGGAACGTTCAAGCTCTCATCCTGTAACTCCTATGGCGAGTCGCGTGGAGTTACATCGAGCTTATCACGAAGAAGATTTGCTGATTGATATCTGGGCTTATAAAGATCAAAGCCATTTATGGCATCAGACACATCTTTTAGTCCCTCCTGTGAAGCAAGCAGGTTTTTATACCCAGAACACACCGCAAGGAAAATGGCGTGTTTATGTGATCCCATTAAAAGATTATCAGATTCAGGTCAGCCAGCAAGAAGAGGTTCGCCATGCCTTTGCTTGGGAATTGGCTGGGAGTATGTTTGTTCCTTATCTACTCCTATTACCGATTGCGATTTTAGTTCTGGCCTTTATTATCAGTTTGAGTTTAAAGCCTTTAGATGATTTTAAAGAGGAACTTACGCAGCGTGATTCGGATGGCTTGTCGCCTATCAATGTTAAAGATTATCCGCAAGAACTGTTGCCAACCATTGAAGAAATGAATCGTCTATTTGAACGCATTCAGCATGCTCAGACTGAACAAAAGCAATTTATTGCCGATGCCGCACATGAACTTAGAACACCTGTGACTGCGCTGAATTTACAGACCAGAATTCTGATGAGTCAGTTTCCAGAACATGAGGCTTTGCAAAATCTGAGTAAAGGTTTAGCCCGTATTCAACATTTAGTCACTCAGCTTTTGGCATTGGCTAAACAGGATGTTGCTCTGAGTCTGATTGAACCCAATACAAACTTCAGATTAAATGATGTTGCACTCAATTGTGTTGAGCAATTGGTGAATTTGGCCATGCAAAAGGAAATTGACTTAGGTTTCGAACGCAATGAGCCGATTGAAATGCAGAGCCTCGAATCAACCGTGCATTCGATTATCTTTAACTTAATTGATAATGCAATTAAGTACACCCCAAGCCAAGGTGTTATCAATATTTCAGTGTATAGCGATACCGATAATTTTGCCTATGTCCAAATTGAAGACAGTGGTACGGGGATTGATCCTGAACAATATGACAAAGTGCTCAAACGTTTTTATCGCGTACATCATCACTTAGAAGTGGGGAGTGGACTTGGACTTTCGATTGTAGACAAAGCCACTCAGCGTTTGGGTGGGATTTTAACTTTATCTCGAAGTATTGAATTAGGTGGTTTAAGTGTGTTGGTCAAATTGCCAAAAAAACTTGCCCATCATGAGCTACATTAAATAATGAGCAAAAGTACCATTAACCATTGCTACGTTCTGCTTGTTCTTTGAGATAACGCAGAAACAGCACACATTTTTGAATACGTTTGCCATCATTGCCCACTTTACTGACATTAAAGCGTAATACCCAATTCAGGCGCTTACCGACTTTGCAAATATCTTTATAGACTTGTATTTCATCTAATAAAGCTTGATAGAGTTGGTGGCTGGCTTGCTCAAGTTGTTCGAATTCAAAATGATAAGCAGTTGAAAAGATAAACAGTAACCAATCGCGCACAAAGCAATCATGTAGGCTCAGAACATCACGAGGATCGGTTTCAAAATCAATAAAAGTAAAATGATTTTCTTGATCAACCAAAATATTCCGAGCAAAGGCTTCGCTCAAATATCCTTGTTGTTGATGTAATTGACTAATCGATTGAATTGCTTGATGAAATAATTGAAACTGTTGTTCAGGATGATCTTTCAAGCTTCCTAACTTTTGATCAAGTTGACTGACAGGGCTCTGGCGCTGTGAACCAACATCCTCCAATAAAATGCCTTTTTTAGAGATAGCTAATACATTTGGTGTAGAAATGCCTAGAGCTTTAAGCTGTTGGATGCGCTTAAACTCACATTGGATTGCGGTTGATCCACCTTGATTTGGAACAGGCGTGATTGAACCTAAGTTAAATATTTTAGCTAACCATTTCAATGGAGTATATAACCATAAACCATGACGTTCAGATGCTTTTTTAAGCCATACTTTTCGTGAATCTAATTCATAAGATTGAATAGAGTCAGATTGGGTCGTTAAAGTGGATTCTAAAAACGTTTGATAGTCAGACATACGGCAGCAAAAATAATCCTAATGTGAGTGTCAAACGTACTCGTTCTATGAGCACGGGCGTTCACTTTACCACATCAGGCGTCGGGAAAGGTACAGAATTACGATTTGCAACTGCTTGATGATGCTGATAAGTCAATGCATAACAGAGTAAATTAATCACAAAACAAACCCAAGCGGTCCAAAGATTATGACTTAGGAAATGAGCACCACGCATCATTTGGGCCCAACCCATGGCAAAGCCTAGGGTTATACCTGCAATCAGATAAAACCAAGCACGTTGTGTTTGATGTAAGCGATAGGCAAAGAATCCTGTAATCAGCGCAAAGCCTGTACTGGCATGTCCGCCAGGGAAACAATGTCCTTCGGTTGCAGAGAAATCCCAAACAAAACCTGTAGTCGTTGCATGAGTCATATACCATGGGCAGGCTTGGGTAGAATGTGCTTTGAGTAATCCGACAATACAGGTGCAGAGCATACTGACCCAAAACATATAGCCATATTGCCAACGATTCGATTTCAGTTTTTCAATTTTAAAAGAAGCACACCACAAAAAGAAAAAAGCCACATAAACAAGCGTTAAAAGTTGTTTGACGTAAGTATGATTCAGCTTATCGAGAAACCAATCATTTTTATAAGGGAAGCTACCATGTTGACTAACCCACGGTTGAATCAGGTTTAAGTCAATTGTTCCACCTACAGGAAACACCCATAACAAAATGAAAAAACTGATAAAAAGTAAAAAACTCAGCCATAAAAAAAAGGGTGTTTTCTGAATCATGGAACTGGCTGTTAGGGCTAGATGATGGTTAGATTATTTAATGCGGAGAAGCTTAATTGGCTCTTAAATGAGTCTTAAAAGAGCGAAAGGTAATTATTGGAAAATAAGATAGGTGATTTATTTTGTAGGATTTTCAGCATACAGCAGCCAAAAGGCTGCTTTATGCTGGTGTAACATGAAAAAATTAATGCAGAATTTTATCCAAAAATTGCTGGGCACGTTCTCCACGTGGTGAACCAAAAAATTCATCTTTGGAACAGTCTTCTACAATTTTTCCTTGATCCATGAAAATAATGCGATTGGCTACCTGCCGGGCAAAGCCCATTTCATGGGTGACACACATCATGGTCATGCCTTCTTTGGCCAGTCCGACCATCACGTCCAGTACTTCATTGATCATTTCGGGGTCAAGCGCAGAAGTTGGCTCATCAAATAGCATGGCAATCGGATCCATACTAAGGGCACGCGCAATCGCAACGCGCTGTTGCTGTCCACCTGAAAGCTGAGCAGGGTATTTATTTGCATGGGCGCTCAGACCGACACGATCTAGATAAGCCAGTCCCTTTTTATTTGCTTCCGCTTCTGAACGACCAAGCACTTTGATTTGTGCAATAGTGAGATTTTCGGTAATACTCAAGTGTGGAAATAGTTCAAAGTGCTGGAACACCATACCGACACGACTGCGTAGCTTAGTCATATCTGTTTTGGGTTCATGAACTGGCACGCCATCGACAAAGATTTTACCTTGTTGAAATGGTTCTAGCCCGTTTACGGTTTTAATCAGGGTTGATTTTCCCGAACCAGATGGGCCACAGACCACGACAACTTCACCTTGACAGATTTGAGTACTACATTCAGTGAGTACCTGAAATTGTTCATACCATTTACTGACATTTTGGAGGTCTATCATTACTTTCTTGTCACTCATACACGTAACCTCCTTTGTAAACGCTTCACTGTGAACGTTGCTAAAGCACTAATGGTGAAATACACCAGCCCTGCAAATAGAATATATTGGGTGAGTAAGGACATTAGATCGCCACGAACATAATTGGTTCTGAAAAAATCTAATAATCCAATGGCATAGACCATAGTTGAATCCTGAAACAGGATAATTGTCTGCTGAAGCAGTAACGGTGTCATTTTTCTGAATGCCTGCGGCAAAATAACCAATCGCATCGACTGGTTGTAATTCATACCCAGCGCATATGCCGCAGCAACTTGACCTTTGGGGATCGACTGAATACCAGCACGTACAATTTCAGAAAAGTAAGCAGCTTCAAACAGCATAAAGGCCACAATACTTGAAACCAGAGCAGTATCAATGGTCAGGTATTGACCCGTGATCGCAGTATAAAGAAACGGAACTGCAAAATAGAACCACATCAACACCAACAGCAGGGGAATAGAGCGGAACAGATCCACATAAGCTTGTGCAATCCAATTTAGAATCTTGATCGAAGATAGACGCATCAGGGCCAATATCGTACCAATGGCAATACCACCGATCGTTGCTAGAACAACCACTTTTAAAGTAATGCTGAAACCGTACCAGAGTGCAGGTCCAGACTGCTGTAAATCATTTAGAAAAGAAGTTAACCATTCCATACTACTTTCCTCCTGATATTAAACCAGGAATACGTAGACGTTTTTCCAGCAGGTTCATGGTAAAAATAAGACAAACATTGATCACAATGAATATGATTGTGACATAGGTGTAAATTTCGATGGTGTTCTGGGTATATTCACTGATGGTTTTCATCTGTGAAATAATTTCCGCTACCCCAACCAGAGAGGCAACCGAGGTGTTTTTCACGCAGTTGGTTAGCTCTGAACTCAGTGGCGGTAAAATGGTACGAAAAGACTGTGGCAGAATGATATAGCGATACAGTTGTGCCGTGGAAAAACCCATAGCATAGCCTGCATTAATTTGTCCCTTGGGTAAGGCTTCGATACCTGTTCGAACCTGTTCACAAACACGAGCAGCAGTAAATAGCCCGAGCCCAACACTGGCAGAAATCAGGGCTGTGGTATTAGCACCTAGATCATTCATCCACCAGTTTTTGATTGGTGCAGGGAGAAAGTTGGGAACCACATAAAACCAGATAAATAACTGAACAAGTAAGGGCACATTCCTGAACAGGGTGACATAGGCTGTACCAATGGCTCTGGCTGTTTTATTTGGGAGCGTTCGCATAATTCCAAGGATACTGCCGAGAAGCATGGCAATACTCCATGCAACAATAGCAATCACCACAAGCCATCCCAGACCCGTTATTATCCAGCTCAGGTAGGTTGTATCCCCGATACCTGTAGATTGCCACAAAACTCCCCAGTTCCAGCTATACGTCATAATAACTCCTGAGAAGAAGCGGGAGAACATCCACTGTTCCCCGATTCCATAATAAGATTTTGGTTATAAGGACAAATTATTGATCCCGATCATGCGGACTGCTGATTAATGCTTTAAGTTGATCGGACATTGCAAAGTTTAGATTAATGTTCTTTGGTGGAATCGGTTGTTGGAACCATTTTTCATACATCTTGTTGATTTCACCAGAAGCATAGGTTGCCTTGATGGCATCATCCACGACCTGTTTAAAACCAGTATCGCCCTTACGCAGCATACAACCATAGATTTCATGGATTGGCGCGGTACCGACGATATCCCATTGAGTTGGATCTTTGGCTTTGGATTTTTCACCCGCAAGCAGAATATCATCCATCATAAATGCCACAGCACGGCCATTTTGCAGCATCAAGAAAGATTCAGCATGGTCCTTGGCAGAAATAATTTCTCCAATCCCTAGTTCTTGTTGATGTTGACGAATATAACGTTCAGATGTGGTTCCTGCTGTTGTCACCAATTTTTTGCCTTTTAAATCTGAAAAATCTTTAATTCCAGAGTTTTTAGCAGTCAGCAGTCGAGAGCCAACCTCAAAGAAACCAACAGAGAAATCGACTTGCTGCTGTCGTTCTTTATTGTTGGTGGTCGAGCCACATTCCAGATCTACCGTACCATTCGAAACCAATGGAATCCGGTTCTGACTGGTGACGAGGTTATAGCGGATTTTCAGATCTGGCATGTTGAGTTTCTGCTTTAGGGCTTCAACAACTTTAAGTTGTAAATCGTGTGCATAACCTACTGGCTGATTTGGGGTAGAGGCAATATAAGAAAACGGAATAGATGAATCACGATAACCTAGCACAATCGTGCCAGAGCTTTTGATTTTGTTTAACGTACCAGAGGCGGAAGCACTACCTTCAGCAGCTTTTTCACCTGCAGCGGGCGCTTTATTGTCACTACAGGCACTTAATCCAAGCATCAGAGTGCCTGCACAAAGTAGGGAGGTCATGGTGCGTTTAGGTGTCATATACAAAACTCCTTTTGTATCGTTATGATCGCATTCGTAATTGTTGCGGTTTAACCGTTCATTGTTATGAAAAATAATGTGTTCTTTTTTTATGCATAAAAATACATTATTTTTCATCTTAATAGACTTCAATACGATTGCTCAAGCTATATTCTTTACCGTTTTGTTAATAGTAACTGTCGATGAATTAAGCAATTTTTTAATGAATGAATTACAGTAAAAATTGCAAGAAACGTAAAGCATAATATGTGCCATGATGGCGATTTAGCTTTGCAATACAACGATAAAAAGCGCTATTGGACTGTGTATTTCAAACGCGGGCGATGACCAATCAATAAGTTCCTTATCTTGCAATGAACCCGTAAATTTGAGTCTATACCTTTTAATATTAGATAAAAAAAAGCGACGTTTCCGTCGCTTAAAAAGATTTTAAAAATTAGAACATCGATTCTTCAGAATTCGCTGAAATTTTGTGAATGGAAAGGTCTGCACCACGGTATTCATCTTCTTGAGAAAGGCGAATTCCCATGGTTACTTTGAGTAGACCATACACTAAGAAACCACCTGCAAGTGCAATGACAATACCTAAACTGGTGCCAATAATTTGTGAAATGATGGAAACACCACCTAGACCACCGAGGGCTTGTTGCCCAAAGATTCCTGCCGCAATACCACCTAATGCACCACATACACCGTGTAATGGCCATACCCCAAGTACATCATCAACTTTGAGTTTGTTTTGAGTGTAAGTAAATAGGTAAACAAATAGTGCACCCGCAGTAGCACCAATCACTAACGCACCAATTGGGTGCACAATATCGGAGCCTGCACAGATTGCGACCAATCCAGCCAATGGACCGTTGTGTAAGAAACCAGGGTCATCTTTACCCATGAAGTTTGCCGCTAAAGTTCCACCCACCATTGCCATCAGTGAGTTAATGGCAACAAGTCCCGAGATAGCTTCGACTCGTTGGGCACTCATCACGTTAAAGCCAAACCAACCCACGATGAGAATCCATGAACCTAAAGCAAGGAATGGAATAGATGAAGGCGGATGAGCACTGACACGACCATCATTTTTATAACGACCATGGCGAGCACCAAGTAAAATCACCGCAGCAAGTGCAATCCAACCCCCCATTGCATGAACCACAACCGAACCTGCAAAGTCATGGAAACTTGCACCAAAAGAGTTCTCTAACCACTTTTGCAGACCATAGTTACCATTCCAGATCATACCTTCAAAGAAAGGATAGATCAGCGCCACCAAGATCAATGTTGCAATCGCTTGAGCACGCATTTTGGCACGTTCTGCGATACCGCCTGAAATAATCGCGGGAATTGCAGCGGCAAAGGTGAGTAAGAAGAAACAGCGCATCAGGTTATAGCCATGATCGGCTGCTAAGGTACTGCCTGCATGGAAAAAGTTTTGACCATATGCAATCCAATAGCCTACAAAGAAATAGGCAATCGCTGAAATAGCAAAATCGGTGAGGATTTTACTTAATGCATTGACTTGGTTTTTATGGCGTACCGTGCCCAATTCCAAGAAAGCAAAGCCAGCGTGCATTGCTAATACCAGTACTGCACCGAGCAGTAAGAAAAATAGATCTACGTTTTGCATAGTGGTGCTCAAAAAAAGTGCTAAATTTTATTTTGATGCAAATATTTGATTCATTTTTTGCACCAAAATAGATTTAGTAAATCTAAAAACTCAAGCTGTATTGAAACAACTCAATTTGATGAAATTTATAAAGCAAAAAACGCACCAATTTAGAAATTAAATTGTAATTTTGATGAAAAGTGGTGCAATTCGCCTAAAAATAGCACAGTTCTGGGCACTTCTGAATGAAAGGCTGTGGGGGATTTGAATGCAAATGGGTAGATGGTTTTTATTGTGCTAAAGAATAGCTCGCGCCACTTTTCATATCCATGTTGTCAATATGAAAAGTAGCGCTGTGAATTGTTACTGGTCTTACATGACTGGTGGGCTATAGCTGAGGGTACGCCCTAAAATCCACAATAAGAACAGTACTAAAGGCAGATGGAACACCAATTGAGTGACGGTAAAACCAATCACGTCTTTGGCTTTGAGTTTTAAAATACCCAGCATCGGCAGCATAAAGAAGGGATTGATCAGATTGGGCAATGCTTCTGCCGCATTATAAATCTGTACCGACCAACCTAAATGCACTTGCAAATCATTGGCAGCCTGCATCACATAAGGCGCTTCAATAATCCATTTACCACCACCAGAGGGAACAAAGAAACCGAGTACCGCAGAGTAGATGCCCATCACAATCGCAAAGGTCTCTTTGGAGGCAATCGAGACAAAGAATTCAGCGATATAGTGTGACAGGGATAAATCCTGACTATTCAGCGCTTGGGTCATAATAAAGGCAATACTACCGTAGAGTGGGAACTGGATCAGAATACCCGACACAGCAGGCACCGCCTGACTGACAGCATTGAGAAAATTACGTGGAGTACGATGTAGTGCCAGACCCAACATCAAAAACACAAAGTTATAGGTATTGAGACTGGAAATGGCGATGATTGGATTGGTTTTTGAAAATTCGATAAACATCCAGATCAAACCTAATGCCACCACAATAATGGTTAAAAGCGGTGAGTTCTCTAACCAATCTCCAGGTCGGGTCGATTTGACTTCGGTCTTTTCCTCTTCTTCAAAATTAAGCTCAAAATCCTGCATGGTTTTGACATTGTCGCCCTTTGGCGCTGACCAATAAGCAATCGCAATCGAAACAATCACCAAGATCAAAGTCATCAGCATCGATTGCCACAGGAAAATGGTTTCGGTAAATGGAATCACACCTGTTAGGTTATAGATCGATTCAGGTAAGCTGGCTTTATTGGCCTGTAATTGTGCCGCAGAAGAGCTGATACCGAGTGCCCAAGTGGCCCCCATACCAATAATTGCGGCAGCGGCTGCTGCACGATAGTCCATCTGTAGCTCTTTACGCTTGGCTAGCGCAATCACCAATAACGCGGTCAAAATGGTACTAACCGCCCAATTCACCAATGAGATCAATAAGCTAACGGTGGCAACCAAGACAATGGCACTACGTCCCGAATGGGGAATACGTGCCATCTTTTGAATCAGCTTTTTCACAGGCGCAGAAACAGAAACCACATAACCAACAATAATCAGCATGGTCATTTGTAAGGTGAAGGGAATTAAGCTCCAAAAACCATTACCAAAGGAGCTGGCTACATCTTGTACCGATGCACCAATGCCAATGGCAGCAAAGGAAACGATAATCACGCCAAGTAAGGCAAAGATATAAGAGTCTGGAAACCATTTTTCCGACCAGTTACTAATACGCAGGGCAAAGCGTTCTAACAGGGCAGGTTGTTTATTCATCTTTCGCATCCATTTTTAATTTTATTGCACCTTACTCATTTGTCCTAAATGAGTTTTTGCTGTTGAGAAAACAGCGAAAAGTGATGCCATTACAGCATCACTTCAACGAGAAAAATAAAAGGGTGTGTACGTTAAGCTTTGGCTTCAATCAAAAGCTCAACACCTGTGGCATCTTGAATTTGTTGTTCAGTGACATCCGGTGCTAACTCCACCAGTTTGATGCCTTCTGCGACAACATCTAAAACGCCCAAGTCGGTAATGATACGATGTACGACTTTTTGGCCTGTCAGTGGTAAGCTACACTGTTTGACGATTTTAGCGGTACCATCTTTGGCATTGTGTTCCATCAGCACCACCACACGTTGAACGCCTGCAACCAAGTCCATCGCGCCACCCATGCCTTTGACTTTTTTGCCTGGAATCATCCAGTTGGCAAGGTCACCTTGTTCAGAGACTTCCATAGCACCCAGAATGGCAATATTGACGTGGCCGCCACGAATCATGGCAAATGATTCACTGCTTGAGAAAAATGCTGCACCTGCACGAGCGGTAACCGTTTGTTTGCCTGCATTGATTAAATCAGGGTCGAGTTGTTGTTCTGTTGGAAATTCACCAATACCGAGTAGACCATTCTCCGATTGCAACCACACATCCATGTCTTCTGGGATGTAGTTGGCAACCAGTGTTGGCAGGCCAATACCGAGATTGACGTAGAAACCATCTTGTAATTCTTGCGCGGCACGTTGTGCCATCTGTTCACGTGTCCATGCCATGATTATGCGTCCTGTGCTTTTAAGGTTTTTTGTTCGATACGTTTTTCTGGGGTGGCATTCAGCACCACACGATTGACATAAATGCCCGCTAAATGAATTTCATCTGGATCAAGTTCGCCAATTTCAACAATCTGTTCCACTTCGGCTATGGTGACCTTTCCAGCCATTGCACATTCAGGGTTGAAGTTTTGCGCGGTTTTACGGAACACCAGATTGCCAGCTTTATCCGCTTTATAGGCTTTGACCAGTGCCACATCTGCGGTCAGTGAAGGTTCAAGGATGTAAGTACGACCATTAAATTCGCGTTGCTCTTTACCTTCAGCCACCAAGGTGCCTGCACCTGTTGCGGTATAAAAGGCAGGAATGCCTGCACCACCAGCGCGTAATTTTTCTGCCAATGTGCCTTGAGGGGTGAGTTCAACTTCAAGTTCACCATTTAGATACTGGCGTTCAAATTCTTTATTTTCACCCACATAAGACGAGATCATTTTTTTAATTTGTCGGGTCTTGAGCAAGACACCTAAGCCAAAATCATCAATGCCTGCATTATTGGAAATGCAAGTTAGGCCTGTTACGCCTGTTTCTTTCAGTGCTTGGATCAAGGCTTCAGGAATACCACATAGGCCAAAACCGCCAACCGCAAATGTTTGTTGATCTTGCACTACATCTTGCAGTGCCAGTGCTGCGGTTGAATAGACTTTATTCATTTTTTTCACCTGTAAATTCCTTGGTTTCTAATAGTTTTAGCACTCAGGGATTATTTACAGAAGTTTAAATTTTTAAAGGATTAATGAGGGAAACTCATTAATACAATAAATTTCATCTATTTCACTCAAAAGGACGCTGTGGCGGGGCGGGTCCGTGTTGGAGTAGCGACCGAAATGGATTAGTCAAAATCATGTTGTAGCAAGATCTCGATAAACTCGGCTGAGATATTGGAAAGCTCAAAGTCTTTTTTATAGACAATGCCAATCGCTTGCGGTAGTTTGCCATCCTCAATTTCAATTAAGACATTATGTTCCTTGTCGATAAAATTTTGAAAATGGCGGGGTATGGCACTGACTCCCATATCCAATGCGACAAAGCTGGAGAGGGAACTGATCTGATGACATTCAACTTTTAAATCTAAAGTCAGATGATTTTTAAGACAGTTTTCTTCAATTAGATGACGAACAATCGAGGGATGTTGCAAGGTCACAAAGGGGTTGGCGCAGAGCTGTTTCCAACTGATCGAATCCGCACTTGCCAAAGGATGAGTTTTTGGTAAGAGCGCAAGGAAATCTTCCTCAAATAATGGTTTAAATTCCAGTTGATCATTGCGTGGTGGCTCAAAGCAAATGCCAATTTCAAAAATGCCATCCTGCACATTCTCCAGTACTTTTTCATTGGGAATGTCATGAATAGAAAAACTGATATTGGGATGCTTGGCTAGAAAGCTATGAATGACTTGCGGCAAAATCGCATGCGTGACAAAAGGCATCGAGGCAATGTTCAGAGTGCCGCGATTGAGTTTAAAACGTTGCTTGACGTCTTTTTCCATATCTTCCCAATTGGCGAGTAGCTTCTTGGCATAGGGAATCAATGAATTTCCTTCTTGTGTCAGCTCAACCCGACGGGTATTGCGTTTAAACAGCTTGCCGCCCAGCTCTTCTTCCAGTGATTTAATACTCAGACTTAAAGCAGACTGACTGAGATGCAATTCAGCAGAGGCATTTGCATAATTCAGGGTACGAGTCAAAGCCAGAAATGCTTTGAGTTGCTTTAAAGTCATGGTGGACGACCTATGCGGAAAGTTTTTGATTTATATGCTGTAATTTATAAAAAAAACAGCACATTGTGACTGGCATTTTTGTTAATTCGGTGACGAGAGGCAAGCCGTTTATTTTTAAAATCCCACATGTGATTATTCATTTATTTTATCTCAATATCGGAAAATGGATTTTAAAAAGAATAAGCTAAATATAATTTAATGGGATTAATGAGTATTTTTGAATAGTTGATTTATTTTATTAATCAATTAAATTATTTGATACTTATTTATTCAATATATTGATTTTTAATAATAATTAAAATTATTTATTTTGTTTTAATGGTCTTGTTTTTTGTGATTTTAATGCTATTTTAAAATACGTTTTAACATGCGTCATTGTTTTAGATTCTGTACTGTAATTAGCAGTATTTTGATTTTATTTATGGTTAGGATAACCACCACACAGTATAAAAAAAATAATTTGGTTGACCCTGACATATATTCTTTGGAATGGAGTAAAAGAATATGTGGGACTTATTTGTCATTCTGCTGTCTTTAGGCTTGCTGATGTACACAGCCTATCGCGGTTTTTCCGTGATTCTCATGGCACCGTTGTGTGCATTATTGGCAGTTTTTCTGATTAACCCTGCCAATGTGCTGCCGTTTTATTCGGGCGTTTTCATGCCGAAAATGGTCAATTTTATTAAAGACTATTTCTTGGTGTTCTTGCTTGGCGCGATCTTTGGCAAAGTGGTCGAAATGTCGGGTATTGCCGAGTCGATTGCCCGCACTATTGTCAATTTGATTGGCGCAAAAAAAGCCATTTTAACCGTGGTTTTACTCGGTGCCATTCTGACTTATAGCGGTGTCAGTCTGTTTGTGGCAGTATTTGCGATTTATCCATTTGCCAATCAGTTGTTCCAACAAGCCAATATTCCAAAACGTTTGATTCCTGGCACCATTGCCTTAGGCGCATTTACATTCACCATGGACGCCTTACCAGGGACACCACAAATTCAGAATGTGATTCCAACCACATTCTTTGGCACCAATATTTATGCAGCGCCGTTTTTGGGTGTGATTGGGGCGATTTTCGTCTTGAGCATGGGTCTACTATATTTGGAATCACGTCGTAAAGCTGCGGCTCGTGCAGGTGAAGGCTATGCAGGTTTTGCTGCTGAAGATGCAGTCTCGCAAACGGCAGTCGATATTGAGTCATCAACCCAAAACAATGGTTCAGTACTACGTCAATGCATGGCCTTTGTTCCGTTGATTCTAGTTGCAGTGATGAACCGTTATCTGTCTACGGCCATCAAAGAATGGTACCCAAATGGCTTTGATTTTAATGCAATTGGTCTAGCCAACTACACTGTTGATGTAGCAAAAACTGGGGCGATTTGGGCAGTCGGTTTGGCCTTGATTGTCGGGATTATTGCTGCGATTTTATTTGATTATCAGCGCGTGGTGACCAACTTTAAAGAAGGCGTTAATGCCAGTATCAGTGGTTCATTATTGGCGGTGATGAACACCGCTTCTGAATATGGTTTTGGTGCGATTATTGCGGCATTGCCAGGCTTTGCTCTGATTAGTCATGCACTGGGTACGACTTTTACCAATCCTTTGGTCAATGGTGCGGTAACTACGACAGTACTGGCAGGGATTACAGGTTCGGCGTCGGGGGGGATGAGTATTGCCTTGAGTGCGATGGCGGAAACCTATAACGCAGCTATTTTAGCTGCGGGCATTCCACCAGAAGTGATGCATCGTGTGGTAGCGATGGCATCGGGTGGTATGGATACACTTCCACATAATGGTGCAGTGATTACCTTGCTTGCGGTCACAGGCTTAACTCATAAGCAATCTTATAAAGATATTTTTGCGGTCACCATTATTAAAACCTTGGCAGTATTTGTGGTGATTGCTGCATTTACATGGTTCGGTATTGTCTAAGTCGAATTTATTTGAGCTTGTCAGTAATGACTGGTGAGCAATCAAGATCATCAAGAACAGGAGTAGAACAGTGACTCAACAACTCGAAGCCAAAGTGGCCTTTATTACGGGTTCTGCCAGTGGTATTGGATTAGAAATTGCGAAAAAATTTGCTCAGGAAGGCGCGAAAGTGGTGATTTCTGATGTCAATGCAGAGAAATGCCAGCAAGCAGTGGAGCAGTTAAAACAACAAGGTTTTGAGGCCTTATCTGCGCCATGTGATGTGACCGATGAACAGGCTTATAAAGCTGCAATTGATTTGACCAAGCAAACTTTCGGACGTCTGGATATCCTGATCAATAATGCGGGTTTTCAGCATGTCGCAGCAATTGAAGATTTCTCAACCGATATTTATCAGAAACTGGTACAGGTGATGCTGACAGGTTCATTTATCGGGATTAAGCATGTGTTTCCGATTATGAAAGCACAGCAATATGGCCGTATTATCAATATGTCTTCGATCAATGGCTTAATTGGTTTTGCAGGGAAGGCAGGGTATAACAGTGCCAAGCACGGGGTGATTGGCTTGACTAAAGTGGCAGCTTTGGAATGTGCCCGTGACGGAATCACCGTGAATGCGCTATGTCCAGGTTATGTGGATACGCCATTGGTGCGTGGGCAAATTGCCGATTTGGCCAAAACCCGTAACGTGAGTCTGGAAAGTGCTCTGGAAGATGTGATTTTAGCGATGGTACCGCAGAAGCGTTTACTCAGTGTTGAAGAAATTGCCGACTATGCGATTTTCTTAGCCAGCAGCAAAGGCGCAGGGATTACAGGGCAGGCGGTGGTTATGGATGGTGGATATACTGCGCAATAATCCATTTATGTGATTGAATATGCCGCCCAATTGGGCGGTTTTTTTATGAAATGCAAGTGATGAGCTAGCACAGCGCAATTCGTTTAATTTTTTCATCTGTTAAGAAAAATACAGAAGTTGCACAGGTTTCTTCTAAAACATTGACAGAAATACCATCACCCTTGAACTTTAGATAATGTTTTGGGTCAATTTGCTCATCAGCTAAGATATTTCCATCTTCATCAAAGCGATAATCTTCATCTACGTAAATATCTGTTTTAGGTGCAACTTCAAAAGTTCCGAAAATATCGAGGTCATAATCTTTATCTGTATTTTCGTAGTAATAAACTTTGTTGCTATTTGAGATACGGAATTCAAAGAGATATTTCATTCCTTTTTTATTTGGGTTTTTCAGCACTCGAAAAGTATCCAGATCTCCATCGCCATTAAAATCAATAAACAAAGGCTTTTTGAGATGGGTTGTATCGACTAAATAGCCTTTTGGTAGTGGAGTTGAATTATTGGCGAGATAATCGGATTCGGGGGTAGCGGGATTAAGCACCGATTCTGATACGGCTTGAGTCTGTTGAGCTGCCTTCTGTGTGGGTTGATCGCTTTCTGATGATGTTTTTGGTTTTTCATTACATCCAGCGAGCAAAATAAATGAGGTGAGCAATAGGATTTTATTCTTCATACAATTCGAGTATTTAAATGATGATGTATATAACGGATTTTAGCTTAAAAGTTGGGTTTGTCATTTTTAATGTTTAATTCAAATTGAGGAGTATGAGAACTTTCTTTAGCCGCTATTTTTTGAGTTAGAATGAATCAGCCTTTAATTCTAATACGACCTCATATGAACAATAAATTCATTAGTTTTTGCCTTTTATCAGTGTGTTTAATTCAGTTGAGCCAAGCCCAAGCAACGCCATTCAAAACTTATCAATCCGAGCCGTTGCATTGCGGCGAAGCGACTTTTCAAGTGATTTCATCCTGTTTTGATCCCGATGAAGGCGCATTGAGTGGAAGTGGGGGTGTCATGCGTGAATCTTGTCAATCAAGCCATTTGCTGGTGAATTGGAAAGGACAACAAAAGCGGATTGATTTTCCAATTGCAACCGCAGCACAAACGCAGCAATTAAAAAGCAAAGGCTATAAGTTGCAAAAAGTGATTCGCCAAGGAGATTGGTCACCACAAAGTTTGGCCTGTGGTCAGGCTAAGGGTATTACGGGATATTTTGTTGTAGTGAATCAAGCAACCACCAATGATTTGAATCAAGAGTACTTGGGCAAAGGATCACTGAGTGAAGAACCTGTATTACTGAATTTGAATGGTACTATGACCAGTGATGTACTTAGACAAAAAATCTATCCTTTGCTGAAACAAGATAAAGTTAAAATCACCAAAGTGGTTTCAGCCAATGCCTTATTTGGCGATGAGTAAAGCTTAGTTAAACGACTCGGTTGTCCAAACACGATATTGAAAGCATTTGCTGCCTTTATCGGCTGATTATTGCTACACTTTTTTATTTTCAGGTGGATGTGTTATGTCCTTTGATCTCAAAGTCAGTTTAAAGCAAAGGGCTGAACCTTCCTCACAGCAGAAAAAGCTGAATCGCCTGATTGATCAAATAGAACAGCAAAAAATCAGCCTTGCCAAATGGCAAAATGCGCAAGCCGAGATTCAACAACACACACGGCAAAAGCTGATGCCTGTGTATACCGAATTGCATGAAGTGTTGTTTCAGCAGCTAGATCAGCTTTGGACGCTGTTACAGCAGCATGAGTTTTCCAAAACTAATATGCAGCAATTGGATGAAAAAATTGCTCAGCTTGCCCAAATGTTAAAGCGTTCCAAAATGTTGAAGGATGAACAGTTAAAGTTGGTCAAGCAGATTGACACTTTTTATCAGCAACATGCTCAGCAATTGGTTAAAAAGAATAAAAAAGTACAGTCAGCTAAGTTTGAAGTTAATGAAAGTTCTGAGCAAAGTGAAGAATCAGAAGAGGATGATTTTGAGCAATATGCTGCCGAGCAGCAACAGGCACGGGAAGAGGCCAAGCAACTTCGACAACAGCAGAAAAGAGAACAAGCTGAGCAGATGGCAGCGCAATCGTTGAAAACGGTTTATTTAAAAATTGCTGCCATGATTCATCCTGACCGTGAGCAAGACGAGTCCAAAAAAGAAGAAAAAACCGAGTTGTTTCAGCAGGCGAGTCAGGCCTATGAACAGCAGGATTTGTTTTATTTATTAAAGCTACAGTTACAGTTGGAACAGAACAAAGGTGTTGGAGCTAAAGAGTTATCGGCAGAGCAAGTGAAGTTTTATAAACTCGCTTTGGATGCACAGAGTCAGCAGCTTGAAAGTCAAATTGAGGAGATTTTAGATTCTTTTCAGTTGGCGAAAAAAGTCAAAGCGGAGCATCTGCATATCAGTGATGTGTATAAAGCCATAGATGCGGATTGTGCTGAGTTAAAGCAGCAGTTGAAGTGGGAAAAAGAGCGTTTAAAACACATGAAAAAAGTGAGTGGGGTGGAGATGTTATTGGGGCATGGGGCTTTGTAAGCTTTTACATTCTACGGTGGGATAAGAGCGGCATATAATTATATATCTACATAAAATTTATAATGAAAATTCCCTCTCCTGAAAGGTGAGGGAATGTCGCGTATCAAATTATAAATTAATTCACAAAGGATGCTCCCTCTTCCTTAGGGAGAGGGCTGGGATGAGCTACTACAAATTACAGAGCAGTTTATTTAATACCACAATCACATATGGATTAAGTGTCGAAACTTCAGAATTTCTTTTGACCACGTTTATCAACTCAACGTAGGCAGCTGCTTGCCCCAGCGCATTAATTTTAACCAATCATTCCATAATCATCTTCCGTTGCCCAATCCTCCGTATAAATCCCACCTCGTACACATTGATGAAATTTTGAATAGTTCAAATCCTTAACTGCGCTCACATGTCCATGTTTTACAGGGTTGTAATGGATATAGTCCATATGTCGCTGATAATCCAATTCATCACGGATTACTTGAGTCGTATATGACTCATCCCAATAACGTCGTTGTCAGATTCCGCTTGCGCCTTTGTGTTGGCGGCCAACGCTTGCTGTTTGATTGATTTGATGAGTGGGTCATGTTTGAATTGAAAGTCGGAATAATATTCTTTGGTTATTGACCTACGAAGGGTTAGAGAAAAAGTATGAAAATAGAATTTCTATTAGAGGCTGAAATGTCTGATTTTTATTTCAGTGTGCTCAAAGATGATGCGGCGTTTTTTAAAAATAGGGAAGAAAATTTTTCAATTAGGATGGTTCCAGATAAAGATTATGGCAAGAAAATAGAGATACGCTGTCTTAGTGATGCGGAAGTGGATTCAGAAATTTATAAATTTGTAGATGGTTTTATCAAGAGAAGGTATTTAATTGGAATAAATCCTAAAATAAATCTTCCATATATTGTTCGAGATGAAGAGCAAATAGATGCTGAAGGTAATATAAAGGAAGGATTTCCTTGCCCATTAGATTTATTGCCAGATGACGTCCAATTGATTTGTAAAGAAAAAGAACTATTTCTAAATAGCACTCTTATGAGGTTTTTGTCTTTATTGCGATGGCATCAAAATATTGAAAACAGCCATAGGCCCTTAAAGAACTCACCAAGTTTTTATTGGAGAACAACAGGGGAAGGATTTTATCATGCAGTACCTTCTCCGCGACATCCTGTAATTAGTTTGAAGGTGAGGAAAGGTATTAAATGGAGTGATAGCGAAGTTGTAGAATTAGAGAAAATTTGGAAATCTAAGGATATTGAGGAGCCTCTAGCCCATGAGTTACTTAGAGAGGCAGTTTCAGTGTTAGATTCTAGTCCTAGGAGTGCATTGCTAATACTATGTTCTGCTTTAGAAATTGCAGTTAAACAACATGTCGGTTATATGGTTCCAAAATCGACTTGGCTTATAACTGAGTTACCAAGCCCCCCTATTATTAAAATTCTAAATAAATATTTTCCAGAACTGCATCCTGACAGCACTGTAGTTCCAAGCTGGGAAAAGTTAAGGAGCCTATTCAAGATATTTGATGAAATGATAGTTCAAAGGAACAAGTTGGCACATCGTGGGGAGTTCTCAGATGTGGATAGTCTAGGAAAGTACATTGATTGTGTTAGAAATTTTTTGTATATAATTGATGCTTTAGAGGGGCGTGAGTGGGCTAAAAGCAGGGTAGATACTAATATAAAAGAATTGCTTGGCTGGCCAGTAAATGCAGACGACAAACTCTTTAATGGGGTGTTAAAGGTACATGCTGGATTCTAAAAGTATTTTAAAATGGCTCACAGGGACGTAGGCTTAGGCGAGCCCAAGCCTACGTTAACTTTATATTCATTTTACAAGATTGGTGTATTGATAATTTTAATTAAATCAGTGACATTATCTTGGATAACTTTATTTACAGGGCCTTGGAATGTAACAGAACCAGTGCATACGTATTGATAATTTGACCGCAAGAAAAAGTATGCATTATTTGCCTTCTCTACAAATTGCTAAATATACTTGTGCTGATCGTGCTAAAAAATCAAGGGGCTTATTGATATTAGTAGCAGGGATTTTTTAAACAAAAAACACGTTACTCTATTCAAAGTAACGCGCTATTGTCTATCAGACTACCTTAAAGCGCAGCAATCTGCTCCATACTTTGCTTAATTTTCACTAACTGATCAGCAAACTCAGCCAATTTTACTTTTTCACCTTCAACAACTGCTGCAGGTGCTTTAGCAACAAAACCTTCATTCGAAAGTTTATTGGCAATTTGATCATGTTGCTTTTGAACTTTATCCAAGTCCTTCTGCAAACGACCCAATTCAGCTTTAGGATCAATCAAACCTTTCATTGGTACAAATACCGATGCATGGCTAACAACGCTAGAGCAAGACAACGGTGGTTCTTGCTCATTGCTTAAGAACTCGATGCTTTCAACTTTAGCGAGTGCTTTGAATAAAGCTTCGATACGGATGATTTGCTCACGCTCAGCATCAGAAATGTTCTTGAGTAATACAGGTAATAAACGCGCATTACCTAGGCCCATTTCACCACGGATGTTACGTACCGCACCAATCAAACCTTGTAACCACTGCATGTCTGCTTCAGCTTGATCATTCACTTTCGCTTGATCAGGAACAGGGTATTGCGCAGTCATAATCGTAGCACCACCTTTGCCTAACATTGGTGCAAGGGTTTGCCAGATTTCTTCAGTCAAATACGGCATCAAAGGATGCGCCAAACGTAAAGATGCTTCCATCACTGCAAGTAATACGCGACGAACTTCCGCTTTACGCTCTTCTGATACATTGGCATCGTTCAGAACTGGTTTGGTTAACTCAACATACCAGTCACAGTATTCATTCCAGATAAAGTCATAGATCGCTTGCGCAGCAAGGTCTAAACGATACGTAGCGAATGCTTGATGTACCGCAGCTTCTGCTTTTTGCAGACGGCTCATGATCCATTTTTCTGGAAGTTCCCACAGCTCAGGACGCGCTTCTTGAGCAACGGTTTGACCTTCAACATTCATCAATACGAAACGGGTTGCGTTCCAGATCTTGTTGGCAAAATTACGGTAGCCTTCAACACGTTTCATATCGAACTTAATGTCACGACCGGTATTCGCTAGTGCACAGAACGTAAAACGAACAGCATCAGTACCGTAAGCTTGAATGCCTTCTGGGAATTCTTTACGAGTTGATTTTTCAATCTTTGCTGCTTGTTTCGGGTTCATCAGACCCGTCGTACGTTTTTGTACTAAGGTCTCAAGGTCTACGCCATCAATTAAATCTAATGGGTCAAGCACGTTGCCCTTAGACTTCGACATTTTTTGACCTTCGCCATCACGAACCAGACCGTGAACATAGACCGTTTTAAACGGTACTTGTGGCGTACCATCTTCATTCTTCATGAAGTGCATCGTAAACATGATCATACGAGCAACCCAGAAGAAGATGATGTCAAAACCAGTCACCAATACATCAGTTGGGTGGAAGGTATTGAGGAAATAGTTTTCCGCATCTTTCTTGGTATCGCCAGTCCAACCTAAAGTTGAGAAGGTCCACAGCGCAGAAGAGAACCATGTATCCAGTACGTCTTCATCTTGGTTTAACACAACATCAGCAGGGATGTTGTTTTTGGCACGGACTTCAGCTTCGTCACGACCCACATAGATATTGCCTTCAGCATCGTACCAAGCTGGGATACGGTGACCCCACCAAAGTTGACGAGAGATACACCAGTCTTGGATGTTGTTCATCCACGCCATGTACATGTTGCTGTACTGTTCAGGAACAAACTTGATACGACCGTCTTGAACCGCTTCAATTGCAGGTTGCGCCAATGGTGCAATTTTTACATACCATTGATCTGTCAATAATGGTTCAACGATCACGCCTGAACGGTCACCGCGTGGTGGTTTCAGTGTATAAGGTTGAATTTGATCTAACCAGCCTTCAGCTTCAGCTTGTTCAACCAGTTTTTTACGCGCTGCAAAACGCTCTAAACCAATATAGTCCGAAGGCGCAGGGATAGTTTTAGAAATTTGCTCGCCTGCTTTGGCGATGTATTCAAACTCAGCCAATATTTCTGCATTTTTATTGAAGATATTGATGATTGGTAATTCACAACGCTTACCGACTTCATAGTCGTTAAAGTCATGTGCAGGGGTGATTTTCACACAGCCTGTACCGAATTCTTTATCTACATATTCATCTTTAACAATTGGAACAGCACGACCTGTAATTGGCAGGATAATGTTCTGACCCACAAGATGCGTATAGCGTTCATCATCAAGTGCCACAGCAACCGCGGTATCACCTAACAAGGTTTCAGGACGAGTCGTAGCGACAACGATGTGGTCTTTACCATCATGGGTACGTAGGTTTTTATCTTCAAAGAAATATTTGAAGTGCCACAATGAGCCTGCTTCTTCCTTATCCGATTCAACTTCTAAGTCTGAAAGTGCTGTTTGTAGTTTCGGGTCCCAGTTAACCAGACGTTTACCGCGATAGATTAAGCCATCTTCATGCAGTTTTACGAACAC
Source organism: Acinetobacter sp. C26M (assembly GCF_023702675.1). Classification (NCBI taxonomy): domain Bacteria; kingdom Pseudomonadati; phylum Pseudomonadota; class Gammaproteobacteria; order Moraxellales; family Moraxellaceae; genus Acinetobacter; species Acinetobacter sp. C26M. Next base: position 3,115,661 of record NZ_CP098478.1, on the reverse strand, counting down.
TTCTTTTACTGCATTGGACAAACCTTCATCCATAGTGAAGCGTTCGCGCGACCAGTCCACTGAAGAACCTAAACGACGGATCTGACGGGTGATGGTATCGCCTGATTGCTCTTTCCATTCCCAGATTTTTTCGATGAACTTTTCACGACCTAAGTCATGACGGCTAACGCCTTGCGCACCCAGTTGACGCTCGACCACCATCTGCGTTGCAATCCCCGCATGGTCAGTTCCTGGTTGCCATAAGGTATTTTTACCCATCATACGGTTGTAACGGGTCAGTGCATCCATGATGGCATTGTTAAAGCCATGCCCCATGTGCAAGCTACCAGTGACGTTCGGTGGTGGAATCATGATACAGAACGATTCACCTTGACCTGATGGTTTGAAATAACCTTGTTGTTCCCAGATTTGATACCATTTCTTTTCGATCTCGGTTGGATCGTAAGTGGTTGCAATATTTTGAGCAGATTGAGCGTCAGTCATAGTACAGAAGATTAAAATTGAATAAAAAATTAGATCTATTGTAGCAAAAAATCCTCGCTTCTGTAGGCATTTCAGCCATGCCAAGTGTTAATGCGAAAAGCTGCTTAAATAATGTCTGAATTGCTGTTTTTTGAGCTTTTATAGAGCAGATGTTTAGTACATCTTCATAATGTGGCTTTTATGACTGATGATCGACAGCTCAATCAAGATAAATGCTTTATAGACTTCATTTTTTTCTGAAAAAGCCGATGAAAGGCGTTGGATTTTTATACAAATAGGGTTAGATTTGTGTAATGCATCACATAACTTAAAAATATTGATGCTCAAAACAACAATATAAGAATGCGAAAAACTAAAAAAGGGATGCTTCTCATGAGTTATTCAATCCTATTGAAAATTAATGACGTCACACATGGACAATTTGAAACGATCCGCCAGCAGCTCAATGCTGGTACGCATGAGAGTCAATCACGTATCTTGGGTGAGGTGTTATCCGAAATTGCCTGTGATATTGTCGAGCAAGTGTTTTCAGTACTCTTGATTCAAAATCGCCAACCGACGCAGTTAACGCAGAAATATACGGCTGAATCAGAAAAAGTAATTCAACAGATTATTGGCGCGGTACGTAAATATATGCCGTGGTCGATTGCCTTATTTGGTAATGAGCGTCTCTGTCCTTTTGCAAATTATTTTTCCAATATGATTAAGTATCACGATGAACAGGTTTATGTGTCTTATCCGATTGATCGTCAGTTGGTGCAGCAGGCACATACATTGATCACACAACTGAAGAATAATGAAATCAGTGACATGGTTGATGTATTTCAAACCTTGATTCAGATTGTGGATTTGGGCGTGACCAGCTTGATTCGTGAACCGAAAAAATGTCTCAACTTTAATACCGTGGTCGATAAAACCTTAAATGGGGTGATCAATATGACTGCACATTTAAGTTATAAGCGTTTAGAGAAAATGGGCAATCAGGTTGATGCCAATGCCGCAACGGATTGCGTCAACCATTTTTTAGCATTTATGCATGTCGATACAGAATAGAGTGTGCTAAATTCGGCGTGTACAACGCCAAAAATCATAGAAAAATTGATCTGATTAAAGGGCTTGTTAAACAAGCTCTTTTTTTATGGAATCTTACAATTAGGGTTATGAGAATGAACACCGCCGTTTTTTTAAATATTCATGCGGATACTTATGCACGTTTTGCACATATTCGGACGCAATTATTGCAAGGAAGTAAAGAAAGTCAGGCCAATGCTTTGGGCAGTGTATTGTCTGAAATGGCTTGTGAAGTGATTGAACAAGTTTTTATGGTGCTGTTACAAGAAAATCAGCAGTATTCACAAACGGGTGAATCTGAAAAAGTGATTCAGCAAATTTTGGAAGCAATTCGCAAATATATGCCATGGTCGATTTCATTTTTTGGCAATGACCGCTTAATCCCTTTGGTGGAATATCTCTCTAAAACCCTGCAACTTGAAGATGAACAGGTATATATGACTTATCCTGTTGAGCAGCATTTGGCTCAAAAGGTCATCGCTTCTAGCCAAAAGTTGGCAGGAGGAGATCATCGAGAAGTTTCAAATGCACTTAAACTTCTTACCGAAGTGATTGATGCTGGTGTCACCCATTTGATTCGTGAACCAAAGAAATGTCTCAAGTTCAATTTTGTGGTCGATAAAACTCTTAATGGGGTGATTAATATGACCACACATTTGGGTTATAAACGTTTGGAAAAATTAGGCACGCAAATTGATCAGCAAGTAGCGGCAACATATGTAGATTACTTCCTGAAATTTATGCGTCATCAAGCATAGGCAGAACATAAAAATGGCAAAACTCAAAACTCTTGAAAATAAAGTGGTCTGGATTACGGGCGCATCATCTGGCTTAGGTAAAGCTTTAGCTCGTGAATGTGCATTGCAAGGCGCACAAGTGGTGTTGACGTCACGTCGTTATGATGAATTAGAAGCAGTACGAGTTGGATTACTCAAGCCCGAACAGCATCTTTCGATTGCTGCGGATATTACCGATGAAGCCCAAGTCCGTCATGCCCATGAACAAGTTTTGGCAAGTAAAGGGCGTATTGACTGGCTGATCAATAATGCAGGTTTGAGTCAACGTGCCTTGATTCAAGATACGACCATGCACACTGAACGTGCCATCATGGAAGTCGATTATTTTTCACAGGTCTTTTTTACCAAAACAGTATTGCCAACATTGTTAAAACAAAAATCAGGTCGGGTGGTGTTTGTTTCGAGTGTGGCTGGCTTATTGGGAACCCAATATCGTGCCACGTATTCTGCGGCTAAGGCGGCGATTCATATGTGGGCCAACAGTTTACGTGCTGAAGTTGCACCAGAGGGTGTTGAAGTTTCGGTGGTCTTCCCAGGCTTTGTCAAAACCAATGTCTCTTTTAATGCCTTAAATGGTGAAGGTAAGCCTCAAGGCCATCAGGATGAAGCCATTGAAAATGGTTTAGATGCCGATGTATTTGCGGAGCGTGTGGTGGAATCCTTGATGGCAGGCGAGCAATATATTGTAGTTGGTGGGAAAAAAGAACAATTGGGTGTGCTGGTCTCTCGATTGTCACCCAACTTGTTGTATAAGATGATTCGCAAAATGAAAGTGAAATGAGTGTGAATAAGCGTAAGAAAGCCGTTTTTAATTGGAGCGGTGGTAAAGACTCTTCTTTGGCCTTGTATAAGGTCTTACAGCAAAATGAGTTTGAGGTGGTTGCTTTATTAACTACGGTCAATGAAGAAACAGCCTTGTCGTCCATGCATGCCATTCCGCATACATTGCTTGAAAAGCAGGCTGAAAGTATTGGTATTCCACTCTATCCTGTATTCCTGCCGAAAAATCTGCCTGTCTATGAGCAACGTATGCTCGATGCAGCCAATCATTTTAAGGCACAGGGCGTTGAGCACTTTATCTTTGGTGATATCTACCTCAGTGATGTGCGTAAATATCGTGAAGATCGTTTGCATCCTTTAGGCATCGAAGTAGTTGAGCCAATATGGAATCTCAACTCGCTTGAAGTGATGCAGGATTTCTTGGATTCAGGCATTAAAACCAAAATCATTGTGACTGATGCCAGCAAATTGGATGAGTCGTTTATTGGACAGGATATCGATGCAGCTTTGCTAGAGCGGATGCCTAGTGATGTTGATGTTTGTGGTGAAAATGGCGAATACCATACTTTTGCTTATGCAGGTGGTTTATTTAAACATGCTGTTGAATTTGAAATTGCTGAAATTCGTCAGATGTCATATGAGTTTAAGTTAGAAGATGGGGAAGAGAAAACCTATCACTATTGGCAAGCAATTTTTGCAGAGTAGGGCAAATATCCTGTGCATGTCACAGGATATTTTTAAAAATCATTAAACCTGTTATTTACTTTTCATTAAAAAAAGCTACTTGATAAGAACAAGATATTTTTTGCACAATCATTTGATTGGTCTTCACTGAAAAATAAGCATAATACAAAGCTCTGGCATAAGCGCGAATGGCTGCCTAGATCCAAATGAATAATACTAACCTTTCTTTAGCAGTGAAGGCACGGAGATTGTACATGGAAAGACGACTTTCACTTTTGGCCAAGGAACGCACGATTGCCCATTCTGGTTATAACCGTTGGCTATTGCCTCCTGCCGCGTTAGCGATTCATCTCAGTATTGGTATGGCATATGGCTTTTCCGTGTTCTGGTTGCCATTATCCAAAGCATTGGGAATTGATGCCCCGATCGAATGTAAAAATATAGGTCTGCTTGAGCAGTTGTTCACTACATCCTGCGACTGGAGTGTGTCTACATTAAGCATTATGTACACGCTGTTTTTTGTATTTTTAGGTTCATCCGCATTTTTGTTTGGTGGTTGGCTTGAACATGCAGGACCGCGAAAGGCAGGCGTGGTTGCGGCATTTTGTTGGGCGAGTGGTTTGATCTTATCTGCACTGGGTGTTTATACACATCAGTTGTGGTTATTGTGGTTGGGAGGTGGAATAGGGGGCATCGGGCTTGGGCTTGGCTATATTTCACCTGTATCTACCCTGATTAAGTGGTTTCCAGACCGTCGTGGTTTAGCAACAGGTCTTGCCATTATGGGCTTTGGTGGAGGCGCCATGATTGGTGCGCCATTGGCAGATAAGTTAATGAAGCTCTTTGCAACGGATACCTCTGTTGGTGTCTGGCAAACGTTTTTGGTACTGGCTGTCGTTTATTTTATTTTTATGATCGGTGGTGCATTTGGTTACCGCATTCCGCCTTCAAATTGGAAACCGAGTGGCTGGCAACCGAGCGTAACGCAGGCGACGGGTCTTGTGACCAATCGTCATGTTCATTTAAATAAGGCATGGAAAACCAAGCAGTTTTGGTTAATTTGGGGCGTGCTCTGTCTAAATGTATCTGCTGGTATTGGCATTTTAGCGATGGCTTCGCCGTTATTACAGGAGGTATTTGGCGGACGCCTCATCGGTTTAGATGTGGGAATTAATGAATTAAACGCAGAGCAAAAAATGCAGATTGCAACTTTTGCAGCAGGTTTTACGGGTTTACTGTCCTTATTTAATATTGCTGGGCGTTTCTTCTGGGCATCGACATCGGACTTTATTGGTCGTAAAAACACCTACTTTATTTTTCTCGCGTTGGGCTTCTTGTTATATGTCTCAATTCCACACTTGGCACATGCTGAAAATTTGCCATTATTCGTTTTAGCTTTCTGTGTCATCTTGTCGATGTATGGCGGTGGTTTCGCGACGGTACCAGCCTATTTGGCAGATATTTTTGGTACGCAAATGGTCGGGGCCATTCATGGGCGTTTGCTTACCGCATGGTCTGTCGCAGGGATATTGGGAACGTTACTGATTACCAATATTCGTGATTATCAACTGGCGCACGGTGTAACTCAGGCACAATCTTATGATGTTGCCATGTATATTTTAGCGGGGATGTTGGCAGTTGGGTTTGTGCTTAATCTCTTGATCAAACCTGTCGATGAAGATCAATATATGACAGATGCGGAATTAGCCGCAGAAAAGGCTTTAGCGCATGAGAAAGTATCACAAGATCTAAGCATAGAAAATAATGTAGCACATGCACCATCTAAGACCATTACTGTGGTACTTGCTTGGTTGGTGGTAGGCCTCCCTTTATTGGTAGGGATTTGGTTTACCTTACAAAAGGCGATTGTTTTATTTCATTAATTTTAAAATCTAAGCGATAAAAAATGCCTCATGATTTGAGGCATTTTTTATTTTATGGGTAGTACAGTAATTCCCAAATAGGCTACTGTCATCAATGTTGAGCGTTTACGATTGCCGTACCATAGGCAAAGACTTCAACCATACCACCTTGCATCCCCAATTCTGTAGTACTGAGCCGAACCCCCATAATATGATTCGCCCCCATGGCATGCGCCTCTTGCTTCAGGCGAACTACAGCTTCACGACGCGCACGCTCCACCACACTTTCATAGCTGACTAGACGTCCACCAAAGAAGTTTCGAATGGTTGCCAGTACATACTTAAAATAATCATGGGAGATCACCACATTGCTGCTCACCATTTGCCCATAGGCTGAGGTTTCGACAAAGCGATTGGTATCGATACGGATATGGGAAAATTGCTGTTCTTTCTGATCCAGCTCACGTAAGTGCTTTTGCTCGATATGACGACCAAAACCCCAACCGACTGAAAATAGGATCAGAAACAGGACAATCTGAAAAATGAATCCATCCATAATTTTGCCTATGCGCCAAATGGATCAGGAAGTTTAGGTGCAACGGGTTGTACCACTACTGCGGTACCATAGACAAATAACTCTGATGCGCCTTGGGCAATATTTGAAGTCGAGAAACGAATACCGACAATGGCATTGGCACCTAGAGCTTTTGCCTTATCGATCATACGTTGTGTCGCTTCTTGACGTGATTCTTCCAGCAATTCGGTATAGCCCGTCAATTCACCACCCACAATATTCTTTAAGCCTGCCATCAAATCACGGCCCACATGTTTACTACGAACGGTGCTGCCATACACCACATCTAGCTGGCGTAAGATTTCATGACCAGGTACAGACTCTAAACTGCTTAGTAACATTGTATTTTCTAAATCATCAATATATTCAGTTTGAAGATAAGAAATATTGGTCATGGTTGCAATAAAAAAGCTCACCGAAGTGAGCTTTTTTATTCGCAAAAGATGAAATTATTTTTTTGCGTAGTGTTGTTCTGAGCTAGATGGCTGGTGCGTTACCGTTTCACTGCTAGATGCTTTGAGACCACCGCCTAAAGTTTTGTACAGTTCAACTTGGTTGTTGAGGTTTGCTTGTTGAAGCAACAATAAGCCTTGTTCAGCTGAATAAGCAGAACGTTGTGCATCCAATACGGTTAAATAGCTGTCAATACCAGCACGGAAGCGGGCATTTGAAAGCTTATAAGTGGTATTGGTTGCATCAACCAAACGACGTTGCGCGGTTAAACGGTCGCCAATGTTAGCACGCGTTGCCAAAGCATCATTCACTTCACGGAAAGCGGACTGTACTGACTTTTCATAGTTAGCAAGTGCGATTTTCTGATCGGTTTCAGAGATTTTGATATTGGCCTTACGTGTACCCCAGTCAAAAATTGGGATATTCAAGCTTGGACCAATTGACCAGACTCCATTACCAGATTTGAATAAGTCACTCAAATCAGTTGATGCATAACCAGCAGAACCAGTCAGGCTAATGGTTGGGAACAGTTGGGCTTTAGCAGCACCAATATTCGCACCCGCAGCACTTAACTGGTATTCAGACGCTTTTACATCTGGACGGTTGTTGAGTAAGTCACTTGGTAGGCCAGCACTAAACACACTTTGTTGCGTAATACGTGCAACTTGTTGTTGAGGGAGCAAGTTCTGAGGAACTGGCTGACCAACAAGCAAGTTCAACAAGTTTTGTGCTTGAGCAACTTGAGTCTTGTAGTTCGCGACATCATTACGTGCAGTTTCAACTGAAATTTGTGCTTGACGCACAGGGATTTCGCTATCAATACCCACATCAAAACGTTTCTTGTTTAAGTTAAACGAGTCTTGTTGAGCTTTTAGCGTTTGATCCGCCAATTTCAATTGCGCATTCGCGTATGAGTAGTTTAACCATGCTTGAGTGACTTGGCTGATTAAACTGATCTGCGTTGCATCGCGTGAGCTTTGTGTTGCGAGGTAGCTATCTAAAGCTGCATCTTTCAAGCTACGTACACGACCCCAGAAATCCAATTCATATGAAGTTAAGCCTAAGCCAACTTGATAAGTTGAATACGGGTTATTAGGGTCACGGCTAGGGGTGACTTGACGAACGGCACTACCACTTGCCCCAATAGTCGGCAATTGATTGTTTTCCGAGATTTGGTATTGCTGTTGCGCTTTTTGAATGTTTAAAGCGGCAGTACGTAAATCACGGTTATTGGCAAGCGCCAGATCAATCACTTGTAATAAACGTTGGTCAGCAAAGAAATCTTTGTAACCTTGTTCTGCGATTGATTTTCCAGAAGCATTACCATAAGACGCGAAGCTTTCAGGAACATCTGAACTCACAACAGGCTCTGGCCCGCGCATGCTTTGGCAGGCAGCCAAAGAAAGCGCGAGTGCAGAGATTGCAATGCCACGACTGGAAATAGACCATACAGTTTGCATCACGATCAATGCTCCTGAGTATTTAAAGTTTTAGGTTTGTACTTAAAGATACTACGAATCCACACGAAGAACACAGGGATGAAGAAAATACCTAAAAGCGTTGATGAAATTACACCACCAAGTACACCATAACCGACCGAGTGTTGGCTACCAGCACCAGCACCGCTTGCTAGAGCTAACGGTAAAACACCGAAACCGAATGCAAGTGTGGTCATGATAATTGGGCGTAAACGCATTTTTGCAGCATGTAGAGTTGCTTCAAAAAGCTCTTCACCTTGTTCCTGTAATTCTTTCGCAAATTCGACGATCAAGATCGCGTTCTTCGCGGATAGACCAATTACGGCAACAATCGCAACCTGGAAGTAAATGTTAAAGGATAAGTTTGGATCACCTTTAATCAGCATACCTAACCATGTCAATGTAAATGCGCCGACGATACCTAAAGGTACAACCAGTAATACAGAAACAGGGACTGACCAGCTTTCATAGAGTGCAGCAAGACACAGGAACACGATTAATAATGAAAGAACCAAGAGTGGAGCTGTTTGGCTACCAGAATCACGTTCTTCTAAAGATAAACCTGTCCATTCATAGTCGAAACCAGTTAAGCCCATAGAAGGTAACTTACCAATGATTTCTTCCATCGCCAACATTGCATCACCAGAGCTGACACCCGGTGCAGGAGTACCTTGAATGTTAACAGAAGATACACCGTTATAACGTTCTAGACGAGGTGAACCATAAGTCCATTCACCTTTGGCAAAGCCAGAGAAAGGAACCATTTCGCCTTTGTTATTACGTACATACCACTTGTTCAAGTCTTCAGGCATCATGCGAGTATCCGCTTCACCTTGGACATAAACTTTCTTCACACGACCACGGTCAACGAAGTCATTGATATACGAACCACCCCAAGCCATGCTCATGGTGTTGTTAATATCAGCGATACTGACACCCATTGCACCTGCTTGTGCTTGATCAATGGTGATCTGGTACTGTGGTGTATCTTCTTGACCATTTGGACGTACACCCGCAAGACGTTTGTCTTGAGATGCCATACCTAAAATCGCATTACGTGCAGCAATCAGCTTCTCATGCCCTTGACCGCTTGCATCTTTCAACTGGATATCGAAACCAGAAGCGACACCCAATTCAGGCATTGCCGGTAACTGCAATGGCATGATGTAAGACGCATCTTTCACAATCATGTTCAATGCCATACCACGTTGAATAATGGCACCAATCTGTGATTCTGGTGTCGTACGCTCACTCCAGTCTTTTAATTTAATAAAGGCAAGACCCGCGTTTTGACCTACCCCTGTGAATGAGAAACCAGCAACGGTAAAGATCGACTCTACATTTTCTTTTTCCTTATTCAAGAAGTAGCCCGTCATGGTATCAATGACTTTATCAGTACGTTCCAAGCTCGCACTTGGTGGTAACTGAACTAAGGTCATGACCACACCTTGGTCTTCTTCTGGTAAGAAAGAAGATGGTAATACTTTGTAGATACCAACCAAAGCTGCGATGACAACAATATAAAGCACACCAGAGAATAACTTGTGGTGGGTCATACGATTGACACCGCCTTGGTATTTCTCTGAAAGTTTTTCAAAGCTACGGTTAAACCAGCGGAAGAAACGCGCGAAAATATTGTTGCTTTCCTGCTTGTTTGGATCGTGTTGTTTTAACAAGGTCGCACACAGGGCAGGGGTAAAGGTTAATGCTACCAGTAATGACAGAATCATCGCGGTAACCAGCGTGATCGAGAACTGACGATAAATAACACCAGTGGTTCCACTGAAGAATGCCATCGGTACGAATACCGCTGTTAACACACTGGTAATACCGACTAAGGCACCCGAAATCTGACTCATTGACTTTTCAGTCGCTGGAATCGGTTCGAGATGTTCTTCTTGCATTACCCGTTCAACGTTCTCAACCACAACGATGGCATCATCCACCAATAGACCAATGGCAAGTACCATTGCAAACATGGTGAGTGTGTTGATTGAGAAGCCGAAGATATTAATCACGGCAAATGTACCGAGTACAACCACAGGTACAGCCAATGTTGGAATAATCGTTGCGCGCCAGTTCTGTAAGAACAAGAACATTACGATAAATACCAGCACTACTGCTTCAATCAGCGTATGGACAACACTTTCAATTGATAGACGAATAAATGGCGTCGTGTCATACGCAAGCTTGTCTTTTAAGCCGCTTGGATAATTATGACGTAACTCAGATAAACGCTTTTCAACTGCAGCAGCTGTATCCAGTGCATTGGCACCTGTTGCAAGTTTGATTGCAACACCACCTGCAGGGCTACCATTAAATTTCGAGTCGAATTGGTAGTTATCAGAACCCAGTTCTACACGTGCAACATCACCTAAACGAACTTGAGCACCACCTGAAGTATTTTTCAGGAAGATGTTTTTAAACTGTTCAGGGGTTTGCAACATGGTTTGTGCATTCACGGTTGCGTTGAGTACTTGACCCGCAGTCGATGGCGCACCACCGAGCTGACCAACTGCAACTTGAGAGTTTTGTGCACGAATGGCTGTCGCAACATCATTTGGTGTCAGGTTAAAGCTCGTCAGCTTTGCTGGATCTAACCAGATACGCATTGCATATGAACCACCAAACACTTGGAGTTCACCTACACCCGCCACACGACTCAGTGGCTCAGAAATATTTGAGTTCACATAGTCTTTAATGTCAGATGCAGAAAGGCTGTTATCTGGCGAGTAAAAAGCAATAACTTGTAAGAAGCTTGCACCAGACTTAGTTACCTTTACACCTTGACGTTGTACGTCAGCAGGTAAAAGCGCTGTTGCTGATTGCAGTTTGTTTTGAACTTGAACCTGTGCGATATCTGGATCGATACCTTGTGCAAAGTTCAAGTTAATCGATGCTTGACCATTACCCGCACTGTTCGATGAAATGTAACGTAAGCCATCCAAACCATTCATTTGTTGTTCAATGATTTGGGTTACGGTATTTTCAACAGTTTGAGCAGAAGCCCCAGGATAAGTTGCAGAAATAGTTACCGTGGGGGGGGCAATTGTCGGATATTGTGCAACTGGCATTTTTGTAAGCGTGATAATACCCGCCAACATAATGACCAGTGCAATCACCCAAGCGAAAATTGGGCGATGGATAAAAAATTGAGCCATGCAATCTACCCCTTAAGCTTCTGAAGTTGCTTTTTGTTCAGCTTTTGGTGAATTGGCTTGCTTTTGTTGTTCAGCAGCTTTTGGTGCTGCATTTTGACCTTCAGCTGCTTTTGGTTGATAAGGTTTAGCAGACACTTCTTGTCCTTCTTTTACCTTGGCAACACCATCAACAACAACTTTATCACCAGCCTGTAAGCCTTCGGTTACAATCCAGTCTTGACCTTTGACACCCACAGTTTTAACTGGACGTGTTTCGATCGCACCTTTAGCATTTACCACTAAAGCAATTGCTTGTCCTGTTGGTAAACGAGACACAGCTGCTTGAGGGATCAGATAAGCGTTTGGTAAAACTCCTTGCGAAATTTTAGCCGTTGCATACATACCTGGTAATAATAAATGGTTTGGATTTGAGAAGACTGCACGTAAAGTCACAGTACCTGTATCTGGATTCACGCTCGCATCAGAGAAAGCGAGTTGACCTTCAACTGGGTATTCAGAACCATCTTCCAGCGTGATTTTGACACGGGTATTGTTGCTGTTATTCAAGCTGCCTTTACTGAGTTGTTGGCGTAAACGCAATAATTCAGCACTGGATTGATTGATATCAACATAGATTGGATCTAGTTGTTGAATCGTGACCAGTGGATCAGCTTGGTTTGCAGTCACCAACGCACCAGGCGTTACCGAAGAGCGGCTAGATTGACCAGAAATTGGCGCGCGAACAGTTGAGTAGCCCAAAGTGATTTCAGCATTTTTCAATGCAGCTTCAGACGCAGCTACATCAGCTTCAGCCAATTTTACTTGAGCATTGATATCATCATATTCTTGTTTAGAAACAGCATTTGTTCCGACAAGCTGACGATAACGGCCTTCTTTCACACGTAATGCATTTAAGTTTGCTTGTTGACGCAATAACGTTGCACGAGCACTGTCTGCCGTTGCGCGGTTGGTATTTGCATCAATTTGATAAAGTGCTTGACCTGCTTGAACGTAGCTTCCTTCAGCAAATAATCGTTTTAAGATTACGCCACCTGTTTGAGGGCGTACTTCCGAAACTTGATATGCAGAGGTTCGTCCTGACAGTTCGACGTTTTGTTCAACGCTTTGTGGTTGCGCAACAATGACACCAACTTCTGGAGGTGGCATTTTTTGAGCAGCAGCAGCTTGCTGTGCATCTTTAGGATCTTTGCTACAACCAACAAGCGCAATGCTTGTTGCTAATGCGCAAGCAGTTAGGGCAGGAGCCCAAAGCTTAGCCGACATCATTATTCCACCTCAATTTAGATTTTTTATCTAAAAACAAATTGTTGCTGAAAGTGCTTTGATACAGCCCTAACCAAAGCAACGAAGTCCAAATCAACCCAATTCCCCAACCAGCAAGTACGTCAGTTGGGAAGTGAACCCCTGCATAAACTCTAGATATCCCCATGAATATAAACCATAAAGTAGATACTAAAATGACACTGGTGCGATACTTATACTGTTGACACAACAGCATGGCTAGACTCGCAAGGGTTGCAGCATAAAGGCTATGGGCACTTGGGAAGGATGCGCCATAACTTTGAACCAAGTGATAAAACTCCATTGGTCTTGGCCGATCAATGCTCCATTTCAGAAGCCAACCAATCACAATGCTGCCGCTCACACTTAAAGCGATAAAAGTCACATTCTTATAATTTTTAATCCACGTTTGGTAAATACACAAAAATGTTGTTAAAAATAGTAAAAAAGGCATTCCACCTAGTCGGGAGAGCAGAACTGTCACATGGTTAAGCGTAAATGAACGGTGCTCAAAAAAAGCTTGAACACTAAAAAGGTCTAAAGTTGATGCGTTGGAATTCATTAATCCAATCACACCGAGTCCTAAAAAAAAGCAACCAATACAAAGCAATAGGTACGGCATGCGCTACTCATTATTTGCTTAACCATTATTCAGGGTTGTTGAGTGTTTGAAAGTGTACTCGCGAGTACACTTTTGGTCAAGTCTTGAAATTTTATGATAATTTCATTTTTGTGTTTTTTTAAGGGCTAGTAAAAAAACATAACAAAATTTGATGTATATCTCATTTTAGATTGATATATGTACTTATTGAAATAGGCTCTTTTTAACTTATTCGTTTCACCATATACACCACATATCTGCTATAGAACATGATTAAACGAAAGCAAAAAATAAACGACTTATTTCAAGTACATTATAAAATTCTTTGGACGTCAGTAATCAAGAAGCATTGTTTCGATCTCTATCATTCAAATTGAGATACGGACTCACGTCATCGTATCTCCTTAGGGTAAAGGGGATACCATGGCTGAGAAGTGATCTATTGAACAATAGACGCAGGGAATACCAACCCATTTGAACTATTTTTGGTGGATTGATTATACGTAAAAATAGTTCAAATGTTAGACTTGTACTTCACCGTTTTTTCTGTACAAAGTTAGTGATGCGAAGATGCGTTCTTGGTTTGCTCTTCAACTTCTACGGGCTGCTTAGGTGGCCAGAAAAAATCACTTGGTCGCGTTAAGAAATGCGTTGTTACTAACTTGGCTAAAGGCTTCCATTGTGCAAAACGAACACGACGTGCGCGTAGAGCAACAATAATCGTTAAGGTGAAACTGACAAATAAGTTGGTTAAGCCGATTAGCATAACACCTAAGAATGATACCAAAATTAAACCAATGTCAGGACCACCAATGGTCATTAAACCTTGAATAAAGTTGGCAGAAGCAAAGGCAATATGACGGATATCTAAAGGCAAACCTAAGATAAATCCAATTGTGCCCATACTTCCAAGCATGATCCCGAACAAGAAGTTACCTGCTAATGCACCAAGGTTGGTCTCAATATAGTTGGCAAACTTGTCTAAACGTTGCTGTCCCATCCAGCGTTTTAAGCGGCGATGCTGTTTTAAACGTGGGCCGACTTTGCGATAAACCGCTAAGTTATCAAAATAGCCAGCAATCAAACCAGAGAAAAACAAACAAACACCAGCAATTGCTGCATGCGGAACAGCCAATGAGGTAAATGGATTGAGACTATGTAGCAATGCGGCTGACTTGGCATGATTGAGTAGAGGTTCACCCAAATTGTATTGCCACAAATAAGTAATCAGCGCCGCGGTTGGGATTGCAATTGAGATATTCCCCAAAATCGCAATAAACTGGGTTCGAATAATATTAATAATCAATGCCGCCAGTTCTGCGATCTGCGCAGTTTTACTGCCTTTTTGCTGTTGTACAGTCGAGGCAAGTGCGGCAGCAGTCATCGCTGGCTGTTTGGTTGCAACAGTAAAATGCAGTACATGAATCAGCATAAAACCAAGTGCATAGTTCATGCTGTATAAGAAAGCATGTCCAAACGGTGCGAGTACCAAGCGTGCCGTTAAAATTTTCAGTGTCGCCATGGTGGCAATGATCGCACCTGCGCCAGCTGCAGCTTTATACATGCCAAAGAAGCCAGCTTTGTCGGTACTTACATAATGCTCGCCTGTTTTACTGGCATTCTCAGTGACCTGTAAGGCAATCAACTCACTGGTCGAGGTGAGCAAATGACGTACACTTTTTTCATTATAATGTGCTTTGGTCAAATCGACGATCAGCTCACCCAATGCGGTATAACGTGCATCATTTTTACTGGCTAACAAGGTTAGCAGTAGTTCAATACGGTCAATCGCCTGTTCTAATAGCGACAATAAGTAGGTCAGACTGATACTGACCCCAATCCGTTTGGTGGCACGGCGAATTTTTAGTACTACCTCACGGCACTGATCAAGCATCACAAAGGCTTGTGAAGCATCAGGTGGTGGTAAAACTGCAACCGCATCTTGATCATCAATCTGTTTTTTATATTTTTCGATGAATTCTACGATTTCTCGGTTTTGTACCAAAAAAGGCGATTCATATTCGGTAATTTCGGGTTGGGCATTAATAAATTCAGGATATAAACCGATACCACTAATCCGATAGGACAATACCGTAATCGCTTTAATTAGCTCATTCTTTGAAATTTGCTTTTCTCTGGTATTGCTTTGGCTTTCACCTAACAGGTTGAATAGTGTAATCCAGTCTTGATTCTCAATCAGATCGAGCCATTCACTGTCATTTTCTTGGTGAAAGACTTTCCCAATGAGGGTTTTAAGCTGTTGACCGTCTTCGACCAAAGGGAGGAAGTGCGCGCCTAGACGTTGCCCTAATTGGTTCCAGAAACCATCAAGCGATAAAATGCCACTATCGGCATATAAGCTAAGCTGTTTGTATTGGCTGATCAGCTTAAGTAAAAAGTTTTGCAGTAGAATTGCAGATGTTGGAGTGAGTAATAATATTTTGATTAGCGCATGAATACGCTGCTTGACCTCATCTGCATTATTTGGATTTTTTGGCCGTATACGGTCGACCAGTTCGATGAGAAGTTGTTCGTCAAGAACAGCTTGAGGTTGATCAAGCTGATCCTGCATTTTTAAAAAAAGATCAGATAACGTTAAATGCATAGGCGGTCAAAAAAATTATTGTAGACGATGTAAAGCCATTAAGGTCAAATTGATCAGTGCTTGGCGATATTCATTATCTGGTAGCGCTTTTAACGCTTCTAAAGCAGCATCCGTTTCTTGTTGCGCACGTTTTTGACAGTAATCTAGGCCACCCGAGTGATGAACAATCTCAATCACTTTATCTAATTGCTCAACACCACCCGTTGCAATACTACGACGAATGATCGCTTGATCCTCACCAGTTGAATGGGCTAATGCTGAAATTAACGGTAAAGTTGGTTTACCTTCCATTAAATCATCACCAATATTTTTACCTAATGTTTCCGCATCAGAGGTGTAATCTAAAATATCGTCGATAATTTGAAAGGCATTGCCAAAATGACCAGCAAAACGACGTAACGGTTCACGGTATTCTTCAGTTCCTGCCAAAATGGCGGCACCTTCGGTTGCAAGTTCAAATAAACGAGATGTTTTACCGTGGATAATTCTTAAATATGTTTCTTCAGTGGTTTCTGGTTGATGTTGAGATTGTAGTTGTAAAACTTCACCTTCTGCAATTTCACAAGTTCCAGTCGAGAAATCTTTTAATAAGGTCATATTATTTAAGTCGACCAATAAATCGAAAGCTCGAGAGATGAGGAAGTCACCGACTAAAACTGCTGTTTGATTATTCCACGTTGCATTTGCGGTTGGACGACCACGGCGTAAACTTGATTCGTCGACGACGTCGTCATGAACTAAGGTTGCAGTGTGTAGCATTTCAATCACAGCAGCTAAATGCTGTGCTTGTTGCATATTGGCTAAACCACAGGCACGTGCAGCCAGTAAGCACATGATTGGGCGCATACGTTTGCCACCCGCTTCAACAACATGCTTGCTGACACTCATCACTAAACCAACTTTAGAACTAATCCCTTCATTAATGAGGTGATCCATCGCAGCAAAATCTGTCGCAACAGGGGAGAGAATGTCTTGCTTAAAATCGATAACCATATGAAGGAAAACCTCGTATAGGTGGTAATGTTGCCAAGTGTATCAATTAATCTGTGACTAAACAGTTATACAGACTGTATAATTTGTCATTTAAAACACAATGAAGAGCTTTTTGGTCTTAAATTAGACAGAAAAAGGCGGTTTTCATCAAACGCCATTACTTTACTTAGGGCACTGTAAAAACACAGTTTGTTATTGTCACATTTTGTTTTCAAAAATGTATTTCAAATTTTGATGCGAATCAATCAAAACAGCTCGCCATCAATCTAATTGATTTTACTGGAAAATCCAAGCAAGTTATCGTTATGCGTGCATTTATACAAAATAACTTGTTGTTTGATCAATTTTCACTTAAAATTTGTCCCCTTGTATAAACCCAGTGGCGCTCGTTTTAAGATCGGTATATCCTTTTATCGGCACGACGACACGGGCATGTTGGAGTACATTATGTACGCAGTAATCCAAAGCGGTGGTAAACAGCACCGTGTTGTTGAGGGTGAAACCCTTAAAGTAGAATTATTGAAAGCTGAAACTGGTGCGACTATTACGTTTGATGACGTATTAATGGTTGTTAACGGTGACAACATTCAAATCGGTGCTCCAGTTGTAGCTGGCGCAAAAGTAACTGCAGAAGTAGTTGGCCATGGTCGTCACGACAAAATTCGCATTATCAAAATGCGTCGTCGTAAACACTACCGTAAGCAACAAGGTCACCGTCAATGGTTTACCGAGTTGAAAATTACTGGTATCGCAGGCTAACACGAGGAGTAAATAGACATGGCAACTAAAAAAGCCGGTGGATCGACGAAGAACGGTCGTGATTCGAATCCTAAGATGTTAGGTGTTAAAGTTTACGGTGGTCAAACTGTAACTGCTGGTAACATCATCGTTCGTCAACGTGGTACTGAGTTCCACGCTGGTGCAAATGTTGGTATGGGTCGTGACCATACTTTATTTGCTACTGCTGATGGCGTAGTAAAATTTGAAGTGAAAGGTCAATTTGGCCGTCGCTATGTAACTGTTGAAGCTTAAGTTTTAATAGTTCGAAAAACCCGCTTTTAGCGGGTTTTTTTATGCCTACTGGATTTTAAGGTGGAGAGTTTTATGGTTTTCCAAATTGCCCTGTTTTTAAATCGTCATAGGCCTGCAGAATTTCCTCATAACTGTTCATAACAAAAAAGCCATGCCCGTTGATTGGCTCTTGTAATGGTGGGGCGGATAAAAATAGCAAATCGCAATTTTCTAAAGCGGTAACTGCTACATCATTGTCGAAACTAGACATGATTGCCAAAGCTTGTTCTTCTAAAACTTCTTCTTCAGCAGAGAATTGAAGCTTTCCATTGCGTAAATAAATTAAGGTGCTATCACCATGATTGGCGGGAAGTATAAGATGCTGTCCTTTAGCCAAATGGATATCAAATACATGCATTGGGCTAAAGGTTTGGGCGATACCCTGCGTACTCTTAAATTGTCCTGCCACGATACGAACATAGCCTGCATTATTTTCGAGTATAACTTTTGGTATATTGTGATTCAGCAAGCTTTGATAATGTGGTGCAGACATTTTATCTTTGGCGGGTAGATTGACCCACAATTGCACCATTTCAAATAATCCACCTTGCTCACGAAATTCAGGACTGAAATGTTCAATATGTTGTATACCTGATGCAGCAGTCATCCACTGCACATCACCTTGGCTAATCACGCCACCACTTCCTGTTGAGTCTTGATGTTGCAGTTCACCAGCAAAAACAAAGGTGACGGTTTCAAAACCACGATGCGGATGTTCATTGACACCTTTTTTAGTACTTTTAGGTGGTAAACGTCCAGGTCCAATATGATCTAAAAGCAAAAAAGGGGAGGTGGTATTGCCGAGTTCCTGATAAGAAAAGACTGACAGGGCGGGATAAAAATCACCAATTGCAAATCGAGTGTCATTACGGTGGATAAAGGCAAGACTTTTCATGGATGGTGCTTTTTTAAGTTATTGGTTTTAGGTTACCAAACTCTTATTTTTCGTCTAGAGCATTGTTGATGAATAATTTCTCTGATCTGATATTGAAGTTGTTAATCGGTGAATGGTCGAAAAGTTGAATTTCATCCTTACAATCTCTACATAAAGGCTGCAACTTCATACATAATGCAGAACTTTGCGACACGAATTACACAAAACCGTTGCTTTTCTTCATTTTTTTAATGATCAAAAACAGTAAGATGTCGTCATACCAGTAGAAATCTGATAGAAGGTTGTTTTTATGAATTTCGTAAAAAAAATGGCTTATGCTGCAACGTTAAGTGCAATGACACTTGCTCCAGTTGTGAGTAGTCAGGTATTCGCTGCACCTGTAGCTGCATCGGCTCAGCAAGCGACCACAAGTTTGGTTCAACAGTTATCTGGCTTGCAACGATTCACCGCAGATTTTGAACAAACTACAAAAGTTGCACCTAGTAATAGTAATAAAGTCGCACAGAAAAAGGGCTTAACTGCTCAACATATGAATCAGACGTTCAAAGGGACCATGAAAGTTGAACGTCCTGGGAAATTCTATTGGGAAACCACCAGTCCTGCCAAACAAACCATTGTGACCACAGGCAAAGTGGTGTGGATTTATGACCCAGACTTGCAGCAAGCAGTGCGTCAAAGCTTAGATGACCAAATTGCCAATACCCCTGCATTATTGTTATCGGGCAATACTAACCAGATCATGCAGTCCTATCGTGTGACTCAGCCTGACCGTACTAAACTATATTATACCTTATATCCAAAACAGGAAGATGGTGCATTCCAGAGTTTAACCATTAGTTTTGGTGGTAATAAGGCACCGAATTTGATGGTGTTACAGGACTCTTTAGGTCAAACCACGTATGTCCGTTTCAGTGATATTAAGGTGAATCAGACGATTCCAGCATCGGTGTTTAATTTTACACCGCCAAAGGGTACCGATATTATTGATCAGTAATTGATTGTTTGATTTAAAAAGCCGCACATGTTGCGGCTTTTTTTATGTGAAGCTTGGATACATTTTTTAATTTCATCTCAGGGCAAGGCTTTGTATAGTGAAGAAAAACATCAGAGACTTGCATGACGATGAATACTTCACAACTATCAAAAATTATTCCACTTATTCCCATCCTGACTGTCGTTGTGCTCGCAGGTTGCCAACCTAAAAAAGAGTCCGCAGCGGCAACTGAAAAAGTGGATATTCCATTGATTCATGCAAAAGTGGTGGCTGTTAAAATTCCAAAGCAAAAAGTGTGTTTGGAAGATGGCTGTACCACTTATGATTTACAAACGGTTGAAACTAATCAGAAGTGGATTAATGAGTATTTCGTCAATCGTATGAAAAAGGCCGAGCCGAATGCTTTTTCGAATATTGCAGATCAGAAAGTCAAAGTCCCCGCAGATGAGCCATCACAAAGTGAAAGCAGCACTTATGTACGCTTTGTTGGGCAAAATTATAATCTAGCGACTTTTGCAATTCAGACCTATTCCTATTCTGCAGGCGCTGCACATGGCATGTCACATCAAGAGTTTGTGAATTTTGACTTGAGCAATAAAAAACACATTACGGTCAGTGAGTTGCTTAAACCCGATATGAATACCAAACTACGCGATGAACTCTATGCATCCAATCAAAACTGGTTGGAAGACCACAGCATTAAAAAAGAACAGTTACAGGTCAGTGATAACTATTACTATGGGGTAAATGGTATTGTATTTGTTTATCCACTCTATGAATTGGCATCTTATGCAGAAGGCATGAGCGAGTTGACCTTGCCATACTACGCAGCCAAGCAGTTTGTGAAGGCTGAATATTTACCAAGCCTACCAAAAGATCCGAACTAGTTTTAGTGCAGCATTTACATATGATGTGTAGATGCTGCGCAATCGCTGTATTTTTTTGGGTTAAAGCCTTACACTATAGCCAGTTTTTTTCTCTATTCATGATTGATTATGATCGACCCAAAATTACTCAGAAATAATATTGAAGCAGTTAATGCTGCTTTGGCAAAACGTGGTATTCAGCTAAATGTACAAGAGTGGGCTGATTTAGAAGCTCGCCGCAAAGATTTGCAATCCAAAGCTGAAAACTTACAAGCAGAGCGTAATGCTGGTGCCAAGCAAGTCGGTCAAATCAAAAAGTCGGGTGGAGATGCTTCTGAGATCATGGCGCGTATGGCGGCCATTGGTGATGAAATCAAAGCTGCAGAAGTGGCTTTGGCTGAGTTGCAAGCTGAGCTTGAACAAAAATCATTGGCGATTCCAAACTTGCCAGATGAATCTGTTCCTTTTGGTAAAGATGAAAGTGATAACCTTGAAATCTTAAAGTGGGGTACACCACGCCAGTTTGATTTCGAGATCAAAGACCATACCGATCTTGGTGAAATGATGGGTGGTCTGGAGTTTGAAACAGCGACCAAATTAACAGGTTCACGTTTCAGCGTATTGAAAGGACCTTTGGCGCGTTTACAACGTGCTTTAGCCCAGTTCATGTTGGATACACATACCCTTAAAAATGGTTATACCGAAGCTTATGTACCGTATTTGGTCAATGCAGACAGCTTACGTGGTACAGGTCAATTGCCTAAGTTTGAAGAAGATCTGTTCAAGCTACAAGGTGAAAAAGAGTATTACTTAATTCCAACCGCTGAAGTGCCAGTAACCAACTTCGTGCGTGACGAAATTATTGATGCGGATCGTTTGCCACTGAAATATTCTGCACACACCCCATGTTTCCGCAGTGAAGCGGGTTCTTATGGTCGTGATACTCGTGGTTTGATTCGTCAACATCAATTCGACAAGGTCGAAATGGTGCAAATCGTAAAACCAGAGCACTCTATGCAGGCACTTGAAGAGTTGACTGCACACGCAGAGGGCATTTTGCAGGCATTGGGCTTACCATACCGTAAGATTTTGCTCTGTGGTGGTGACATGGGGTTTGGTGCAGTCAAAACGTATGACCTAGAAGTATGGGTACCGAGCCAAGATACTTATCGTGAAATCTCAAGCTGCTCAAATGTGGGCGATTTCCAAGCACGCCGTATGAAAGCACGCTACCGTGTTGATCAGAAGAAGATCGAATTGGTGCATACTTTGAATGGTTCTGGCTTGGCAGTTGGTCGTACCTTACTTGCGGTGATGGAAAACTATCAACGCGCTGATGGTTCAATCGAAATTCCAGAAGTTTTACGTCCATATATGGGCGGTGTTAGCTACATCGACTAAACTTTGCATCGAATTTGTGCATAGTTTTTGCTTAAGCTCAATCAGATTGAAAATATAGAGGCGTGACGTGGAAATTTTCCCAATCTCTTTAAAGTTGCAGCAGCAACGTTGTCTGATTGTGGGTGGTGGGCATATTGCCTACCGCAAAGCAAACCTGCTCGTCAAAGCTGGTGCAATTGTTGATGTGATTGCACCAGACATCATTCCTGAATTAGGTCAACTTGTTGAGCAATCAACGGGACAATATATACAAGCGCCTTTTTCTGAAACCATTTTGGTAACAGCGTATCGCTTAGTGATTGCCGCGACAGACCAACCTGATGTTAATAAAACGGTATTTGAACAGTGTGAACAGCGTAATCTACTGGTCAACAGTGTCGATGATATTCCGCATTGCCGCTTTATGGTGCCTGCGATTATTGATCGCTCACCGTTGGTGATTTCGGTTGCTTCCAATGGAGCATCACCCGTTTTATCTAGACAGCTGCGCACTCAGATTGAAACCATCGTGCCGCACGGTATGGGCAAATTGGCTGAGTTTTCAGGCCAGTGGCGTAAGCAAGTGAAAGCCAAAATTGCCAATCCAGATGAGCGTCGTATCTTCTGGGAAAACTTGTATGCCAGTCCGCTGAAAGAACAGGTTTTCAATGACAATATTGAAGTGGCAAATGATCTGATTGAGCAGGCTTTAACGGAATGGACTGCACCGAAAGGTGAGGTGTATTTAGTGGGTGCAGGTCCAGGTGATCCCGAGCTTTTGACCTTAAAAGCCTTACGTTTGATGCAGCAAGCCGATGTGGTGATTTACGATCGCTTGGTGTCTGCACCCATCTTGGAATTGTGTCGCCGTGATGCTGAAAAGATTTATGTGGGTAAAGCCCGTTCTAATCATTCGGTTCCACAAGACGGCATCAATGCCTTATTGGTGGAATATGCACAGCAAGGTAAACGTGTTTGCCGTTTAAAAGGTGGCGATCCCTTTATCTTTGGCCGTGGTGGAGAGGAAATTCAAGAATTGGTGGAAGCCAATGTGACTTTCCAAGTTGTTCCAGGTATTACCGCAGCTTCAGGTTGTTCTGCCTATGCAGGTATTCCACTGACGCATCGTGATTATGCACAAAGCGTACGGTTCTTGACAGGGCATTTAAAAGAAGGCTCACCTGAATTACCTTGGAATGAGTTGGTTTATGAAAACCAAACTTTAGTCCTTTATATGGGACTGGTCGGTTTGGAGCGCATTTGTGAACAATTGATTGCACATGGTCAACGTCCAACCATGCCTGTGGCCCTAATTTCTAAAGGTACTACTCCTGATCAAAAAGTGGTGGTGGGTACATTGGCAGATATCGCGACCAAAGTATCTGAACATCAGATCGTAGCACCAACTTTAACCATTATTGGTGAAGTGGTGAGTTTACGTGAACAGTTAAAATGGCAATAGAATCCCTCCTTGCGGAGCTATAACCGCTCCTCACCTCTTTAAAAAAGAGGAGGAGTTCCTCCCTTTTTCAAAGGGAGGCTAGGAGGGATTATGAAAAGTAGAGAAAATTTGTGATTCATGTCGTCCTATACGAGCCTGAGATTCCAGCGAATACAGGTAATATCATTCGTCTATGTGCCAATACAGGTGCGCAACTACATTTGGTCAAACCATTAGGCTTTGAGCTGGATGATAAAAAGTTGAAACGTGCAGGATTGGATTATCACGAATGGGCAAGAATGCAAATCTGGGACAATATCGAACTTTGCCTTGCTGACTTAAAAACCAAAGGGGTAGAGCATATTTTTCCACTCACCACTAAAGGCTCAGCGACACCGCATACGGTTGATCTGAATCGTCCAGTTGCCTTGTTGATGGGGCCTGAAACTCGTGGTCTGCCTGAGCAGGTACGTCTCATGTTCCCGCAAGAACAGTGGATCCGTTTACCGATGGCTGAAAATTCAAGAAGTTTAAACCTCTCTAATGCAACTGCTGTGATTGTCTATGAAGCGTGGCGACAACAGGGTTTTAAACAACTCTAATTTCCCAGCTTAGATATCTCCATATGGGCTTGCCACAACCAGCGTATAGCCATTTGGGTCTTTAAACCAAATTTCGCGATGATGTGCGTTGGGGTTATATTTAGGACCTTCCAAAATTTCAACTTGATGGGTTTGTAGCTTTTTGACAATCTCATCAAATTGATCGCTTTCAAACCAAAGCAAAATGCCGTTACCAATCACTCGTTTCGGATCTCCGATATGTGGGTGATCATGCGCTTGCCATTGGTGCAGTTGCAGTACCATGTTCTGCTCAAACAGCAACTGTTCATAGTCTTTGCCGCCATGCCCGCTTTTTAAGCCAAGCACAGTTTGATACCACTGACTGGTTTTCTCGACATCTGCAACTGCAATTAAAGGTTGTGGATACATATGAACCTCACCATATCGTCTTGTTTATTCTTCTTGAATTGAATCAAACCGTTGTTGAGCATAGATGACTTGTTCGATATTACTTTCAGCCCAATCTTTGAGTTGATACGCCATTTCCGCGACTTCTAAACCAAGTGCGGTGAGTGAATAATCCACTCGAATTGGTGCGGTATCTTGTACCTGTCGTTCAATAAAACCATCGCGTTCAAGCATTTTTAGTTTTTGAGACAATACTTTCGGTGAAATGCCTTGAATGCTTTTTTTCAATAAATTGAAATGTTGGGTCTCTCGCGCAAGCACATTGATAATCATCAGTACCCATTTGTCTGCAATTTTTTCAAAAAATAACCGAGCAGGGCAATGTTGTTGATAAATATCATATTTTAATGCCTGATTCATAGCTAAAACCCTCAAATTCCCAATTGAATGTCCCTAGTTACCATCTGGTAACTAATTGACACCTAGTTTCTAAAATATATCATTAAATCGAACTTTTGAAAAATTTTGGATACTCTCATGACACAAATTGCGGTTGTTTATTTCTCAGGCTATGGCCATACCAAAGTGGTTGCTGAAACTTTTGCGGGTGCGATTGACGCCTCTCTGATTGAAATTGATCAGAATGGTGAGATTACCGAGCAAGACTGGCAGACTTTAAATGAGGCACAAGGTATTGTGTTTGGAGCGCCAACCTATATGGCGGCAGCCCCTTGGCAGTTTAAAAAGTTTGCCGATGCTTCTTCAAAAATCTGGTTTACCCGTGGCTGGCAGGATAAAGTCTTTGCAGGCTTTACCAATAGCGCGAGCTTGAATGGCGATAAGCAGGTCACCTTGATTCAGTTACAAACTTTAGCTTCACAGCATGGCGGTATTTGGGTGAGCTTGGGATTATTGCCTGCCAATACTAAAAATGCAAAACGTGAAGATGTAAACAATTTAGGTGGTTCAGTTGGCTTGTTGGTTCAATCGCCATCAGATGCGAGTACCGATGAGATCCCAACAGGAGACTTGGAAACAGCGAAGCTTTATGCAAAACGTGTGAAATCGATTGTTGAAAAGCTGCACGGCTAAATTTTCACGCCATAAAAAAGGCGCATTGAGCGCCTTTTTTATTAACTTATCAGATTAATGTCTGTCATCAAATTCATTATGCTGTGGCGCATTGTATTTGAAGCCTTTAGTCTTATAAGCAAGATAACCGACACCGATTACTGCCCAAGCCAGACCAATCTGTAAAGCCAATTTGTCAATTTCTAACCACATCATAAACACGCTGGCGAAACCCAGTGTAGGAATGATGATGTAACTGATAATATCTTTTGGTGTCTTATTCTTGCCATCTCGCAACGCGTAGCGAGAAATCACCGAGAAGTTAACAAAGCTAAATGCAGTTAAAGCACCGAAGCTAATCAAGTTCACGATATGCTCAAGATCAAGGAAACCAGCAGACAGTGCAACAACACCTACAATCAAGATGTTGTAAGTTGGGGTGTGCAAGCGTGGGCTAATATGACCGAATAACTTCTTATTGATCACGCCATCACGACCCATCACATACATTAAACGCGATACACCTGCATGTGCCGAAATACCTGATGCCATCACTGCCACGACCGCAAAGTATAAAACCATGGTCTTAAATGCCAGACTACCAATCGCAGCAACCATAACTGGCTGAGACTCATCCAGTGGGTTGAAGTAGGTATTTGGATTACTTGGGAAGTAAAGCTGAATAAAGTAAGTGCTGACAATGAAGATGATACCTGCAAGCAATGCTGTGGTAAAAATTGCACGTGGCAAAGTTTTCTCAGCATCTTTGGTTTCTTCAGCAAGTGAAGAAAGCGCATCAAAACCCGTAAATGAGAAGCATAGAACGGTTGCACCTGCAATTAACGCCCCGACAGAGGTCATTTCATTCCAGAATGGCGCAAGTGACCATAACTCAGCTTTGTCTGGATTCAGTGTGCCATCGGCATAAACCCCTTGTGTGAGCAGGATATAGACCTGATACACAAAGTAGAAAATCACACCGAGCTGGATCACCACGATGGTACTGTTAAAACGCGCGACAAAACGTGCACCAAACAGGTTGATCACCGTCATCAGGATGGTTAAACCAATCACCCAAATCCAGTTGTTTACTTCTGGGAATAATGCTCTCAAATAAATATCAGCAAGGATGATATTGACTAGAGGAGAGAGCAAATAATCTAACCACGAAGACCAACCCACCATAAAACCAACATTAGGGTGAATCGACTTTTGGGCATAGGTATATGCAGAACCAGAAGATGGATAACGACGAATCATGTGACCATAACTGATCGACGTTAAAAGAATTGCAACTAAGGCAAATATGTAGGAAGTCGGTACATGACCACCACTTCTTTCAGATACTAAACCAAATGTATCAAATAAAGTTAATGGTTGAATATAAGCCAAGCCAATAATGATGATGTGCCAAAGCACAAGATTCTTTTGAAGCTTCGCTGTTGGTTGAGTCCCAGATAAATTTGTCAACGGCGTTATCCTCATAATCGTTGATCAAAGATCAGCCATAGTGTTAAGGATCGTTTGAGACAAAAACGATCCCCCGTACAAAAAACGAAAGTGCGCCAATCTATCCTAAAACACTATAAATTGTCAGTACTTTTATGCTTTTTTTAGCAATTTTTTTGCCAATTGGGTAAATAAATAGATGAATAAAGATTCACTTAAAAATGAAAAGCCTCGATATTCAATCAATATCGAGGCTTTTACGCAGGAATACTTGATTTAACTTAATGTATTACCATGCTTTTTGTAAGATTGCACGAATGTCTTGCAGGTTTGCTTCTTTCGGGTTGTAAATGATAGAACCATCATTGAGTGCCTTGTCTGCAACCTCATCCAGTTGCGCTTCAGTGACTTTACCTGTTTCACGTAAAGTACGTGGCAATTTAGTCAAGCTGAATAAGCGATCACGCATGGCTAAAATCGTCGAAATTGCTTTGTCAGCGCGTAAGTTGGCTGGTGTTTGAGCGTAAATATCAGCGCCCGCGAGAGGCAGCAGTAATTCACCAATCTTGTCGCCATTGATCTCTTTGTTGTATTCCAGAACGTATGGCAGGAATAAGTTCATGCATAAGCCGTGGGGCAGATGGGCAACTGCACCAAGCGCATGACCCAATGAGTGAACTAAGCCCACCATTGAATTAGAGAAGGCAATCCCCGCCATGGTGGATGCTTGTGCAAGCTCTAAACGACCTTGTGCATCGCTTGGGTTGTCTAGAACTTTGAACAGGTTTTCACTGATCTTTTTAATCCCTGCACTGGCATAGGCATCGCTGAGTGGATTGGCTGCCAAACAGGTGTAGGCTTCTACACAGTGAGTTAGTGCATCCATGCCTGTCAGAGCAGTAAGATGCGGTGGTAGAGTCTGAGTCATGCGTGGATCAAGAATCGCGGCATGTGGCATGAGGTAATATGAAGCAAATGCCAGTTTCACATTACGATGTGTGTCGGAAACGACAGCCACCATGGTGACTTCCGAACCTGTACCAGAGGTGGTTGGAATCACGAAGAATGGTTTGAGTGGTTTTGGCAGGTTATGTGCACCTGAATATTGCAATAAATCATCACCACCTTCAGACACCAAGATATTGGTCGCTTTAGAGGTGTCGATGACTGAGCCACCACCAATCGCAATGATCGCATCACATTTTTGCTTACGGTAAAGTTCTGCTGCTAAGCGAACAACTTCCAAGCTTGAATCGGGTGGAACATCATCAAAGATCGCACCAATCACCGCATCAGTAGTGCTGAATGCTGCTTCGATTGGGCTGAGCAAACCATTGGCACGCACACCTTTATCGGTAATGATCATCGGGCGTTTTGCACCAAGTGTCGCAAGTTCAAATGGGATATGCTCTAAGGCAGCGTTACCAGCAATGACTTTTACAGGACAGAAAAACTCGTAATAAGGCTTAGCCATGTTATGCGCTCCGTTTGAGATATGATTTTGCGACTTTAAGATAAATATTTTTTGCACCCGTGAATTTTTCTTTTAATGTTAATTCAGCAGGGTAGCGCTTGACTGCAAGTGAAGCGATTAGCTTAGGTAAAATCAGGGCTTCCATTTTATTCAAGCAGCGCACTAGACGGATGGCGCTTGAAACATCACCATCGGCAATCATACGGTCATTGGCAAAGGCTTGCGCGGTACTTTCTTGGAAAGAAAATACCAAAAATGCATGGGTTAAATGCTTGAAGGTAATGGTTAAATCAGGCTTGCCTTTGTAATTGGACAATAGCTCTAATTGTTTTTGTTCGGTTACTCGAGCAACAAATGCAGGTCCATTGGGGAAAACATTCATTGAAAGGATAAAACCAACAGGAAATTTCGACACTTCCTGTTGTACTTCATCATCCACTTGGCTTGCCATCACGAGGCCACGACCCACAACATCCATCATGAGTTTGACGTAGGCAAATTGCAACGTGGGCTTCACTGCTTTGGTTGAAATCACTTGCGTATCCCTTGTTAAAATTATGCAAAAGCTAATTTAGAGTATTTACTCTAATTTATTTTATTAGAATTGAAAAGTAAATTATTCAGATTTGACTACAAGGTCATTAAAGAAATCAGTATTTTTTAAATAAGCAATGAAAGTATCACAGAGCTGTTCAAAGCTTGGATAATCTTCAAGTAAGTCCTGTAAGCGTACCATTTCTAAACCTGCGTACCCGCATGGGTTAATGGTCTGAAATCCAGTTAAGTCACAGTCAATATTCAGGGCAAGACCATGATAACTACGACCACGACGGATTTTAAAACCGAGTGAACCAATTTTACGTTCATCGACATAGACGCCAGGTGCATCTGGTTTGGCATAGGCATTGATCTTATATTGTTTGAGTAGATCAATCATGGCTTGTTCTGCAAAACTAACCAAGGTACGAACATGCCATTTCAAGCGATTCAGGTCTAACAGGAAATAGGCAACCAACTGACCTCTGCCATGCCAAGTGACTTGACCACCACGATCTGTGTGTACGATTGGAAGGTTGCTCTGCATGAGGATGTGTTCTGCTTTGCCTGCTTGTCCTTGGGTCAGGACATCTTGGTGTTGTAATAACCAGACTTCATCAGGGGTGGTTTCATCACGGTGTGTTGTGAAGTCTTTCATTGCTTCAAAACGAGTGGTGTAATCTTGTAGATCATTGAAACAACGAATGATTAAAGTCGGTTTTGCAGCACTCATTACAACAGGATTCCCTTTGCGGCTTTGAATTGATTAGTGTTTAAGTCATCATTTAGGTGGGATAAACATATACTCTTCAAAATTTTCGATATATTCATCTAAATTTTCTTCAAGCATTTTACGATATTCAGCAAGAAAGTATTCGATAGTTTCTTGTTTTGCATTAGCGAGTTCTTCTGCTGTTTCCCATCCACTTGCGCTGATCCAAGCATTAAAACGGGATGTTGCAAAAAGCATAGAGGCGCTTACTTTCCCTTTTCCTATCTCTTTCGTAATTTGCTGATTAGACAGGCGAATGTGTTGGTCAGCTCGTTCGTAGAATTCATCATCAGTGTTTTGCATTTTTATTCCTATAAAAAAAATCCAAAACACTTTCGTATTTTGGATTTTTTTATTAAAGCGCTGTCTTAATTAAAGGACAGGCTGCAAGGTCAGCATATAAGGCATGAACTTGTTCCAACTCTTCAAAGCGCAGTTGAGCAGTCAGAGAATGGTATTTACCTGTACGTGACGGCTGAACTTTTACTGATTCGCCATCAAATTCAGGGAAGTGCTTCTGCAAAATATCAACAACAGCCACTCGAAGTTCATCCCCTGCATTACCAATCAATTTGATCGGATAGTCCATCGGGAAAACCCAAAGATGTTCTTGCAATTCACGAGAAGGAGTGCGGTCTAACATGAGCAACCTCTTAATTTGAAACGCCTGCATCAGTGCAGGCGCTTTTGATCTAATACATAGATGGGGATGAAGTGTTGAACTTCAAGTCTTGTGCTAAGCCAATGTAATGCTTTGGTCTAGCGCAAGATTTCCCAAATATTAGTCGTTTTCCAAGAAAGAACGTAAGTGTTCTGAACGAGAAGGGTGGCGAAGTTTACGCAACGCTTTCGCTTCAATCTGACGAATACGTTCACGTGTTACGTCAAACTGTTTACCAACTTCTTCTAAAGTATGGTCGGTTGGCATATCAATACCAAAACGCATTTTCAATACTTTTGCTTCACGTTCAGTCAAGTTTTCAAGCACTTCGCGCGTCGCTTCTTTTAGGCCTTCCGAGGTCGCAGCATCCACTGGTGAAGTGATGTTTGAGTCCTCAATGAAGTCACCAAGATGCGAATCTTCATCATCACCGATCGGTGTTTCCATCGAAATCGGTTCTTTTGCGATTTTAAGTACTTTACGAACTTTAACTTCATCCATTTCCAGGCGTTCGCCTAACTCTTCAGGTGTCGGTTCACGACCCATTTCTTGAAGAAGTTGACGAGAAACACGATTGATCTTGTTGATGGTTTCAATCATGTGTACTGGAATACGAATGGTACGTGCTTGGTCAGCAATCGAACGCGTGATCGCCTGACGAATCCACCAAGTTGCATAAGTCGAGAATTTATAACCACGACGATATTCAAACTTGTCTACGGCTTTCATCAAACCGATGTTACCTTCTTGAATCAGATCGAGGAACTGCAAGCCACGGTTGGTGTATTTCTTCGCAATCGAAATTACCAAACGTAAGTTTGCTTCAACCATCTCTTTTTTAGCACGACGCGCTTTTGCTTCACCAACTGCCATACGTTTCGAGATATCTTTGATATCTTTAACGTTTAAACCAAGATCTTTCTCGATATCAGCAATTTTTTGCTGGAATGCCAATACGTCAGGACGCACTTTTTCTAAATGTGCTTTGGTTTCAGCAGGTGCTTTGGCAATTTGTTCGTCTAACCAAGCTGGATTTGATTCTTGCTCAGGGAACGTTGTACGGAACTGAGTACGATCCATACGACCACGACGCACTGCATAACGCATAATTTCACGTTCATTTGCACGAATTTGGTCATGTGTGCCGCGAATCATTTCTGAAATGATTTCGAATAAACGTGGTGTAAATTTGAACATCATGAACACAGCAGCAAGTGCTTCAAGCGCAGCTTTTGCTTCATCACTATCACGACCATGTTTCGCGACAACCGCTTTGGTTTCATTCCAAGCAGCTTCTAATTCAGAGAAACGAACTTTAGCAACTTCAGGGTCTGGACCTGATTCACCTTCTGAATCATCATCACCTTCAGATTCTTCTTCTTCGTCATCATCATCGAGTTTGACGTCTTTTGCTTTAGATGAAGAACCTTCGTCGTCTTCAAGCTCAGCTTCTTCTTCAAGAACTTCTGGAATATCTTCGTCAGTTTCTGGATCTAAATAACCAGAGAGAATATCGGCAAGACGACGCTCACCTGTTAAAAAGTCATTATATTCTTGTAAAACAACTTCAACCGCATTTGGCCAGTAAGCAATCGAATGTAAAACGTCACGAATACCTTCTTCGATGCGTTTTGCAATGCTAATTTCGCCTTCGCGTGTAAGAAGTTCAACCGTACCCATTTCACGCATGTACATACGTACAGGGTCTGTGGTACGACCAGGCTCACTTTCAACCGATGCTAATACGGCAGCAGCTTCTTCTTCGGCAACTTCGTCAGCCGCTTCAGTTGATTCACCAAACATGGTGTCATCAGTTTCTGGCGCACGTTCATGCACTGGAATACCAACGTCTTGAAGCATCTGAATGATGTCTTCAATCTGCTCACTTTCCGTAATTGAGTCTGGTAGATGATCGTTAACCTCAGCGTAAGTTAAATAACCTTGCTCTTTGCCTCGGCTAATCAGAGCCGCTACTTGCGAAGTAGGGGAATTCATATCGCTCATCTTTGCTTACTCTTTTGTTGAATCTGTGGCGGTGAAAAACCGTGCATGATAGCACAATTCACGACGAATGTTTTGGGTTTGATCGGTTTGCTTTAAATAAAAAATAGCTTTGATTTCACGTTCGTTTCTTGAATATGGGGTTAAGTCATAAATTTTCAAGCAGTCAGTCCTGATTAAAGATGTTTTTTAATTACAATTGTTCTTAGATTATAAATACACAAAAAAACTGACGAAAAAAAGTACAAAACATCGTTTTATCACAAAAAAAACAAATAAAACTTGACAAGGCTGGCTAAGACCGATAAATAGCGGCTAGACCCATTTATATTTTTTCATTAGAGGTACTTAGTGTCTTCTACAGATTTTGAATTAGATGATGATAACTATGGTGAAGATGATGCAGGTTTTGATGAGTCATCTGGAAAAATTACTGCCAAAGAATCATTAGAAAAGCGCCGTTTGATCGATGAGCTTCTGGCGCAACGTCGTTTAGAACGAGAACTCAAAGATTTTGATTACGATTTCGACGACGATGATCTTGATGACGAAGACTAAGCAAAATTGCTAAGACTTTATGTCCGAAAATGTTATGCTGTTGGCGATGTATTTTTAAAATTGGATTAAAGAATGAGCACGTTAGATTTAGACTTATTGAGTAACTATCTTGACGGCGATCAAAATGAATATGGTCTAGATTTTGCAGCGACTCATGGCTTTTTGTGTGCGATTGCAGTTGGTCCACAATTTGATCGTTGGTTAGATGAGCTGTTCGAAAGTAATCAAAAGAAACTTCCTGCTGAAGTTCTTGAGCAGGTTAAGCTTTGGTTGGAATCTATTCGTCAAGATTTAGCCAATGAAAATGGAATCGAGTTTCCATTTGAAATCGAAGAAGCAGATGTTGAATCGAGCTTAGGTGATTGGAGTGTTGGTTTTGTTGATGCCATGTTCCTTAATGAGGATGCATGGTTCGCGCCTGAGTTTGAAGAACAGCTTATCGATTTAACATTACCAATTATGGTGTTTAGTGGAATTGATGAAGAAGATCCACAAATGGAATCTTTCCGCCGTAATGGTCAGTTGATGGATGAATTAGCGGAAGAAATTCCAAATAATTTAAATGAACTTTATCTGATGTACCATACACCAGCATAAACATGCCGCTAATACTGCGGTTATTGTGTTTGATGAATGAGAAACAAATAGAATATTAAAACGCCTCTAGCAGGCGTTTTTTTATTGCCGATTGTTGGTGTTTCGGCTTTGTATTTAGGCCGTTTTAAAAATGAGCGAAAAACAGACTCACTCCTAAAGCACTCAAGATACAACCAATGACTCGATTAATACTGACTTGGCGAGCGAGAATTTTATTTCGAATGAAAGGAGTGGAGCAAAAAATCGCAATGAGGCAAAACCAAACTAAATGACTGCCAGAAATAAAAATACCATATCCAATTAACGTGTGTAGGTTGTTATTGCTGGTCATGACTTGAGAATAAATACTCATGACAAAAAGTGTGGTTTTGGGGTTGAGACTATTGGTGAGGAAACCATGTCTGATGGCCTGCCAAGGTGTAATGTCATTGCTGTTTCTATCAAATAAAATGGCGACTTGCGTAAAGGTTTTATAACCAATATAGATCAAGTAGCCTGCGCCAATATATTGAATCAGTTGAATTAAATTAGGGAGATATTGCTGTGAAAAAGTGAGTCCAATTAAGCTATAACTGATATGAACCCAGACACCCATCGCAATACCATAGGCTGTACATATACCCAAATGACGACCATAAAGATAACTGTTTCGAGTGACTAAGGCGAAGTCTGCACCAGGGCTGATGACCGCTAGCAGGGTGACTAAGGCTACTGCAATGATTTCATTCACTCATCTATTCCTAAATTGATGTATTAAAGATTTTTTATATTTTTCATATTTTTGCTATATTTAAAATTGAAGTTAATTCCTGCAATACATGAGTTTTTGGAATGATTGAGAGAGTGTCTTTGAATTCACTCAAGTTTTTTTATTATGTCGCGCGTTATGAAAGCGTGACTGTTGCTGCGGAAAAGCTATTTGTGACGCAAAGTGCGGTGAGCAAGCAACTTAAAAACTTGGAGGAAAGTTTAGGCTTGCTGTTATTTGTACGTGAAGCCAGAAAATTAACTTTAACCTCAGAAGGAGAAGTACTGTTTGATTGTTGCCAGCAGGTATTCCAGCAAATAGATCAGTGTTTATTACAATTACAGCAATATAGCAAAGCGCAAAAGAGCTTAATTCTTTCTTGTGAACCCACACTTGCAATGAAATGGCTCATTCCTCGGTTGCTACACTTTAAGCAGCTTTATCCTGAATTTGAAGTCAGTTTATTGACGGGTGGAGGGGCTGTCGATTTTGCTTCACAGAACATTGACTTGGCCTTAAGGCGGGATGACTTCGATTGGGGTGATGTGCTCCATAGCGAAAAAATTGCAGATGAGCAGATGTTAGGTGTGATCAGGAAGAATGATCGTGCAGCACCGACACAAGTGTTTATTTCCAAGTCTAGAGCAAAACTATGGCAACAGTTTAAGCGTCAGCACCCAGAACAGTTGAAGGATTTAAAAAGGTCGTCTCTGGAGCATTTTTATTTGTGTATAGAGGCTTGTTTGGCTGGCTTGGGCGCGACTGTGGTTTCTGCCTATATGGTTGAGCGGGAAATAAAATATCAAATGCTGGATCGGCTGACAGCTGTGTATGCTGATGGCTCCGCTTATCATTTATTATCAGCTCAGCCCTTTGAGGATGATATTCGCAAGTTGGTGTTTAGAGATTGGCTGAAAGATGAAATGCAAAAGAGTCAATTGTGGTTGGCTTCATTTGATCAAACAAAAGCTGAATGATCGTTGTCACCAAGCCTGCGCTTTTAGGGATTTGATTTATTCAGATAAAACTTTTTGATTATCCACCACACGATATAAATGAGTACAAGCGCAAAAATGATGTAGCTGATACGTTGCAGAATCGCCAGCATCAGTGCCTGATTTTCACTAAAATGATAACCTAGGTAGGCCAGAAAACTGGTCCAAATCACGGTTCCAGCAGTGCTGTAGAACATAAATTTGGCAAAAGGCATTCTACTCATACCAGCAGGAATACTAATTAAAGAACGTACAGCTGGAATCATACGACCAAAGAAAACAATGCGATGTCCATGTTTGTTAAACCACATTAAGGCTTTTTCTAGGTCAGCCACCTGAATACGAAGATATTTTCCATAGTGCTCTACAAAATTAAACAGACGTTGCTGAGGGACTTTGCGTCCTATCCAATACAATAGCATCGCTGCGAGTATTGAACCTGCACTGCCTGCAATAATGACACCGATCAGGGTAAGTTCGCCCTTTGATGCAGTATAGCCTGCTGAAGGCATAATGATTTCAGAGGGAATAGGGGGGAAGACATTATCCAGAAACATTAAAAATGCGATACCTAAATATCCAAGTTTCTCCATGATCGATAAGACCCATTGTTCCAGTCCCATAATGCCCTTATATGATTCATTTGATTATTGTTTTTAGCATAGTTGTAGTTGATGTAACGCTCAATAGCCGAATCGTTACATGATTTTTATCAGCACAATAAAAAAGCCATAGTTTAACTATGGCTTTAAATTTAATTTTTCAGCTTATAGACGTTTGCGTTTTGCTGCTGCAATTTGTGACTGGCGCATACGGAAGCCCGCTTTTTGCTTGTCAGTGGTTTTGTCGATACAGTAAACACAAGAAACACCATGCTCGTAGCTTGGTAACTCGGCTTCAACTTTAGTCAGTGGCCAACCACAAGCGTGACACTTAATATTTTCGCCTTCTTCAACACCGTGTGTAACCGCGGTACGGCCATCAAAGACGAAGCATTCACCTTCCCACATGCTCTCTTCGGCAGGGGTTTCTTCAAGGTATTTTAAAATACCGCCTTTCAGGTGATAAACTTCGTTAAAACCTTCTTGTAGCAGCAATGAAGTTGATTTCTCACAGCGGATACCACCTGTACAGAACATCGCAATTTTCTTGTCTTTATGCTGTTCAAGGTTTTGTTTTACATATTCAGGGAATTCACGGAAGCTTTCTGTTTTAGGATCAATTGCACCCTTGAATGTGCCTGCTTTGTATTCATAGTCATTGCGTGTGTCAATTAAGATCACATCATCACGATTAATCAATTCATTCCATTCTTTAGGGTCAAGATAGTGACCGACTAAATCACGTGGCTTAACTTCTACACCTAAAGTTACAATTTCATTTTTGAGTTTAATTTTCATTTTACGGAATGGTTTTTCAGAGCTTTCTGACTCTTTATATTCCATTGCGTTAAAACCTTCGTTCAAAAGGAATTGATGAACTGTATCAATCGCGGCACGGTCGCCAGCAACAGTTCCATTAATTCCTTCAGAGGCTACAATCAGAGTTCCACATAAATTGATGCTATTCACTAAGTCCAAAAGACGTTGTTGCAGATCCGCTGCATCTGAAACTTCTTTAAATTGATATAGTGCTGCAACAACCCAATTATTGGTCGCTTGCTGTTCTACAGGTGCAAGCTGTTCTACAGTAGCGTTCATGGATAACTCCAAATGTATTAAGATAGAAAAATAAGGCGCACATTTTAGCGCGAAATCTGAAAATAAGCGAGAAAACCATAAAATAAATATGGTTTTAGAGGAGTTGGTTTTGAGTAATGATCGTCGAATTCCATCATTGACCCCATGTGCAGGGCGCTGTTCAACGGTATTTGGTGATCTAGTCTGTCGTGGCTGTCGCCGCTTTAATCATGAAGTGATTCAGTGGAATACTTATACGGCTGAGCAACGCTTGATGGTGTGGAAACGCTTAGATGCACAACTTGATCAGATCTTGGTGCCTTTATTACCTCATGCGAATGTACAGCATATTGAGGGCTTTATTCAGAATAAGCGTACCCGTGTATTGGAGAGTGCGAGTAAAGGGCGCAAGTTGTACCACGCCTTAAAGATTTGTGAAAAGAATAAACATTTGGCGCATGAAAGTGGTCTTGGTATTAGTGATGCACAAGTTAAGCCGATTTGGGATGAGTTTGAACGTCGTGTACTGGCTTTAGCAAAGGCGAGTTATGAGTTGGCATGGTTGCGTGCCGATGGCATCAGCAATACTTTATTGCGTGCATTAGAGCTAGAAGAAGATGAGATTTAAGACAATCACCTGTTGTAGAGAGTCTTGTCGATCATGAAAAGTGTTGATCGACATCTAGCTTATCTTGTTCATATTCTGAGTTTAGTTGATGTCCCTATCCTGAAGCAGGTTGGATAGTTTTAAGGCACTTGGATTACGGGCAAAATACTGAGCGATGATCTGCTGGTCTTTTTCACGCATCAGGCTGATTTTAAAACCATGTGTGGTGGTTCCAGAAGAGCGACCTCTAGAGCGGTAGATCTTTTCGGTCAGGATGTAAATATTTTTCCCGTCGCTAAAACGTCGATCATCTAAAACCTTTAACTCTACTGGATGCTTAAAACGGTACAGAACTTTTAGGTTTTGATAAAACTCATCATAGAGATAAATGTGTTGTTGATCAGCGAAAAAATAGCTGAAATTTCCTGGGTAGGGTTCGCTACTTTGGCTACCGAGCAGTTGTAGTTGCGCTACGACAACAGGGGTAGTTCCCCCAAATTTATACTCGGCTACAGTTGGTAATCGATGTTCATTTAAGTAATAAGCATGACCATCTGTTGCTAAATTAAGCTTGTGGCTAAAACGGTTGTTGCCGCTAAAAATTTGAGTCTGTTGAGCATTTAATCCGTGAAGCTTTTTATCTAGGTAATAGACAACATGCTGATCGTGAATATATTGGCTATTATTTGGAAATGCTTGACTCTGTTGAGGATCTAAATCTGTTAAGACCGTTGTTTTGTAATAGACCTGTTGATTATCTTTAGCATAAAAATAGCCAAGCGTATTGAATCTTGGATGCAATATTGCCGTGAAATGTGCGGCATTCGCGTTGGTTAAGCGTATATCCCGAAAATAAACCTGTTGACCATCTTTGGTGAAATCATTGCCTAAATAGCTTGTTTGCGCAGGATTTAATTGTGACAAGATGTGGTCTTGCCAGTAAACATGTTGTGGTGTTTTACCGACATTGCTATACAGCTCATCTGCACGATCAGGGAGATTGCCTAAAGCTAAACCTGTAAATTGATTAGCCTTTACTTGAGGAACTAAAAAAGTACCTTGACCTTGTTTAAAAATATAGACCTGATTCTGAAAAGTTTCGAAATTTGTGCCAGAGATTGCCTGTGTTTGTTGATGGGGTAGATCAATACTGCCATCCTCAAATTCATGCCAGAGTAGATAACCCATAAAAAGACTAAAGCTGACTAAAATACCAAGTGTTAATGCGATAGCAGACCATCTCTGTTTTCGTTGGAAAATGTCTAGCGCTTGTTGATCTGCAATTAAAGTGCTTATCTCAATATGAGTCTTTTGGTTGCTACTAGAGCTGTGAATGCGTTGCAACTGTTGCTGTTTTGCTAGAGCTTCCAGTTTTTTCCAGAATGGTAAAAACTCACAATGTTGCTGGGTTAAGGTGGCAGGCCACATCCATGAGTTAAAATAAAAATACTGTCGATAAGGTTTGTTTTTACTTAAGAGATGAAAACTATGGATTTGAGTTTGTTGTTGTCGAAGCTGTATCTGAATCAAATCTAGCCAAGAGAAAAAAGTAGATTGTTTTGAATCATCCAGTGCAATGCCTTGCTGATATAGCTTAAAGGTGATGCAGCATCTAAAGTATTTCTGATAAAGCTGGTTATAGAGGTAAAGCGTTGGGATCAATAAAGCAAACATTAAAGCAATACTGAGTAGTTGGGCGAAGAAAGGCAGGAATTGATAAAGATAGTACAGGCTTAGATCATAACTAAAGTAAACGAGTAGCAGCCAAGTCAGTATGATCATCAATAAAAACAACGTAAAAGACGCAATTTTTATTTGATAGGCGGGTAGTGTGACTTGCATCAAAACAGTGGTTTTTTTGCTCATTGGCTCGATAAAAGTAGTTATGCAAAATGAATGTTGTTTAAGCTTTATTCCAAGAGCATAACCGATAAAATAAAAAAAGGATGCAGAAGCATCCTTTTTTGTTCACGCTAATCGAAATTAACGTTTGATGTCGCGTTGCGTCGAACCTGTGTAAAGCTGACGTGGACGACCGATCTTGTAAGGACCGCTGTGCATTTCTAACCAGTGGCTGATCCAACCAACTGTACGTGCAAGCGCGAAGATTACTGTAAACATACCTGTTGGGATACCAATCGCTTTTAAGATGATACCTGAGTAGAAGTCTACGTTCGGGTAAAGTTTACGTTCAACGAAGTACGGGTCGTTAAGCGCAATACGCTCAAGTTCCATTGCAAGTTGCAATTGCGGATCGTTGATGCCTAATGCAGCAAGAACTTCGTCACAAGTTTCTTTCATGACTTTCGCACGTGGGTCGAAGTTTTTATAAACACGGTGACCGAAGCCCATGAGTTTAACTTCTTTACGTTTTACTTTTTCCATGAATTCAGCAACGTTTTCTACGCTACCAATTTCATCTAACATTTTAAGTACAGCTTCGTTTGCACCACCGTGAGCAGGTCCCCAAAGTGCTGAGATACCAGCAGAGATACATGCATACGGATTCGCACCAGTAGAACCAGCAAGACGAACTGTAGAAGTAGACGCATTTTGTTCGTGGTCAGCATGAAGCGTGAAGATACGATCCATTGCACGAGCAAGAACTGGGTTTACTTTGTAATCACGGTCAGCAGGAGTAGCAAACATCATGTGTAAGAAATTTTCTGCATAACCAAGGTCATTACGTGGGTAAATGAATGGTTGACCTACAGTGTACTTGTAGCTCCACGCTGCAAGTGTAGGGATTTTCGCGATTAAGCGAATTGCAGTGATTTCACGGTGGTTCACATCTTCGATGTCTAAACCATTGTGATAGAACGCAGATAACGCACCAACAACACCAACCATGATTGCCATAGGGTGAGCGTCACGACGGAAACCATTGAAGAAGCGGCTTACTTGATCGTGAACCATTGTGTGGTTACGTACTTTCGCATCAAATTCTGCTTTCTGTTCAGCATTTGGAAGCTCGCCATTTAGCAATAAGTAGCAAGTTTCTAAGTAGTCTGCTTGAGTCGCTAATTGATCAATTGGATAACCACGGTGTAATAACACACCTTTGTCACCATCAATGAATGTGATCTTAGATTCGCAAGCAGCTGTCGCCATAAAACCAGGATCGAAAGTAAAGTGACCTGATGCTAATACATCTTTAACGTCAATTACATCTGGGCCCAATGTGCCGCTGTAAATTGGTAATTCAATTTCTTTGCCATCAAGCTGTAATACGGCTTTTTTGCCAGTTGCTGCAGACATTCAATAGATCTCCTGTCCTGGTGAATGATTATCTGACTCGAAATACTAATCTTGTCATGTGCGAATCAGACGGTGTCAAAATTTGCTATAAGATTAGTGGCTACTAAAATTTTGTCAATTATACTTAGGGATAAAAAATGACGTTGCTACAGTCAATTAGTCATTCAGTATCGAAGAAAAAACTGAGTAAAATCACAGCACCGGTCGAGTATAATATGTCAAATCAAGTTTCAGGTGCATAAAAAAAATGAAGCATCAGTCCAATTGTAAGTAAATTTTTATTTGGGTCGGATGTTGCTGCTTATAAAATAAATACTTATGACGCTTGCAATCCCTCTATTTGTTAAGGTTTGAGGTGAACTGTTCATTCAAAAACCATCTAAAAGCGTTATTTATGGAGTAATAATTGACCCATTATGGTGCGATTATTTGTATAAAAAATGACTGATTAATTTTGGTTAATTGATTTATGAAAATATATTATTAATTGATTATATTTAATATATAAATGAGGGGTATTATTTTTGACTATATATAAAGGTAGAAAATTTGTGTTGCTTTGAAGCTGAAAAGGGCACTTTTTTGTGAAATAACAAGAAAAGAATTTATAAAATTAAAAAGTATCTATAAAAAATAGTATTTTATTTTTATCATTACAAAACAAATAGATAGTTGTTTTTGATAAAACTTGATGCATTTATCGCCGTTATTATGCGTGTGAATGATTCTTATTTAAAGTTTTTTTCGACTAAAGCGAAAGTTGATTGTTTGTATTTTGATATTTCACGTTTTATAATTCGCTGTCGTTTATAGGTTAGGCATGTGCTGTGCTTGCCTAACAATGCCAGCTTTCCTTTGAATTAATTCAAACAAACTCCAGTTGGAGTTTCTACCTACAGGATGCCCGCTGTGAAAAGCAACAGACCTGTCAATTTGTCCATGGGTCAGGTGTTAGCGGTAAATTTACGCTCACCCGTGGCTATTGCATCAATTCTACACCGTCTATCAGGTGTAATCGTTTTCGTATTAGTTGCAGTTCTTTTATGGATTTTGGATAAATCTTTATCTTCACCAGAAGGATTTGACTACGTTAAAAATGTCGTTTTCGGAAATATCATTGTACGTTTCATCGTATGGGTATTTGTAGCTGGCTTGATTTTCCACTTTATCGCAGGCGTGAAGCATTTACTTGCTGACCTCGGTTTTGCTGAAGAACTTCAAAGCGGTCGTATCGCTGCTACAGTTTCATTGATCTTGTCTGCGATTGGTATTGTCGCAGCATTCGTATGGATTATGTTCTGATGAAAAGTGCTACAGGTTTAACAGGTTCAGGTTCTCGCGATTGGTATATCCAACGTGTCAGTGCTGTAGTGTTAGCTGCATACACTGTGGTTTTGTTTGGCTGGATCCTTTGCAATAGCGGATTTGGTTATGAACAGTGGGCTGGCTTTATGTTGACGTTGCCAATGAAGATTTTCTCTTTATTAGCAGTGTTAGCGCTCGTTGCACACGCTTGGATTGGTATGTGGCAAGTCTTTACTGATTATGTAACGACTCGTCAAATGGGCCCTTCAGCTTCAGGTTTACGCCTTGTACTCACTTCTGCTGTCATTATTTCAGTGTTCGTGTACGCAATCTGGGGTATCCAGATTTTCTGGGCAAATTGATAGGAAGAGATCATGGGCGCAATTAACCCTAAAGAAGATTATTCAAATATTCAAAACCTCACTTTCGACGCAGTTATCGTTGGTGGTGGTGGTTCTGGTATGCGTGCTGCTTATCAACTTGCTCAAGCAGGTTTAAAAGTTGCAGTATTAACCAAAGTATTCCCAACACGTTCGCATACAGTTGCTGCTCAAGGTGGTATTGGTGCGTCGTTAGGTAACATGCAAGAAGATAATTGGCATTATCACTTCTATGACACGGTAAAAGGTTCTGACTGGTTAGGCGATCAGGACGCAATCGAGTTCATGACACGTGAAGCGCCAAAAGTGGTATACGAGCTTGAACACTTAGGTATGCCGTTTGACCGTAACGAAGATGGTACGATCTATCAGCGTCCATTTGGTGGTCACTCTGCAAACTATGGTGAAAAAGCAGTTCCGCGTGCGTGTGCTGCTGCTGACCGTACAGGCCATGCGTTACTTCATACCTTGTATCAAAGCAACGTAAAAATGGGTACTCAGTTCTACGTTGAATGGATTGCATTAGACTTAATCCGTAACGAAGCAGGTGATGTCCTTGGTGTGACGGCAATTGACCAAGAAACAGGTAACATTGCAGTATTCCAAGCGAAAGCAACCTTGTTCGCTACAGGTGGTGCTGGTCGTGTGTATCGCGCATCAACCAATGCTTATATTAATACTGGTGACGGTCTTGGTATGGCGGCTCGTGCAGGTATTCCATTGCAAGATATGGAATTCTGGCAATTCCACCCAACGGGTGTTGCTGGCGCAGGCGTATTGTTGACTGAAGGTTGTCGTGGCGAAGGTGGTATCCTTCGTAACAAAGACGGCGAGCCATTCATGGAACGTTATGCACCGACTTTAAAAGACTTGGCACCGCGTGACTTCGTATCACGTTCTATGGACCAAGAAATTAAAGAAGGTCGTGGTTGTGGTCCTAAGGCGGATTATATCTTATTGGATATGACTCACTTGGGTGCTGAAACGATTATGAAGCGTCTTCCATCTGTATTTGAGATTGGTAAGAAGTTTGCGAACGTTGACTGTACCAAAGAGCCAATTCCTGTCGTACCAACAATCCATTATCAAATGGGTGGTATTCCGACCAATATTCATGGTCAAGTGGTTGTTCCACATGGTGTTGAAGAGGGTGAATTCTCTGCGCATTATGATAAGGATACTAAAGAGTATTCTTATAAAGGTACACGTGACTATGTGAAGCCAGTAAAAGGTTTCTATGCAATTGGTGAATGTTCTTGCGTATCTGTACATGGTGCAAACCGTTTAGGTACAAACTCATTGCTTGATCTTGTAGTATTTGGTAAAGCAGCGGGCGAGCACATCATTGACTACGTGACTAAACATCATGGCGATGATTATCAACCGCTTCCGACTGATGTATTGGTAAATACATTAGAGCGTATTCGTAAGTTGGATGATTCAACTACGGGTGAAAACGCGCAAGAAGTTGCTGATGCAATCCGTGACATCGTACAAGATCACGCAGGTGTGTTCCGTACTCAAGCATTGCTTGATAAGGGCGTAAAAGAAATCCTTGCGATTGAACCACGTGTTCGTAACATTCATTTAAAAGACAAATCTAAAGTATTTAACACTGCGCGTGTTGAAGCATTAGAAGTTGAAAACTTATATGAAGTTGCGAAGGCGACTCTGATTTCTGCTGCTGCACGTAAAGAATGTCGTGGTGCACATACAGTTGTTGACTATGAGTTAGCACCTGACCACCCAACTTATTCTTACGGTCGCCGTGATGATGAGTGGATGAAGCATACTTTATGGTATTCATCAGACAACCGTCTTGAATATAAGCCAGTACGTTTCAGCCCATTAACGGTTGAAGCAATTGAACCTAAACCACGTACATTCTAATCGGGAGAACAAAGAT
Source organism: Acinetobacter sp. C26M (assembly GCF_023702675.1). Taxonomy (NCBI): domain Bacteria; kingdom Pseudomonadati; phylum Pseudomonadota; class Gammaproteobacteria; order Moraxellales; family Moraxellaceae; genus Acinetobacter; species Acinetobacter sp. C26M. The sequence goes on along the minus strand of NZ_CP098478.1, from coordinate 3,071,222 downwards.
GAGTAGAGGCACTCGTACATTCGAAATCTACCGCTATGATCCTGATAAGGATAAAGCGCCGTACATGCAAACTTTCAAACTTGAGTTAACCGATAAGCACCGTATGTTGCTTGATGCGTTACTTGCGTTGAAAGTGCAAGATGAGTCATTAACATTCCGTCGCTCTTGCCGTGAAGGTATTTGTGGTTCGGATGGTGTGAACATCAATGGTAAAAATGGTTTAGCGTGCTTGTGGAACTTGAACGACTTGCCAGAAAAGATTGTGATCCGTCCTTTACCTGGTTTACCAGTGGTAAAAGACTTGGTTGTAGACATGAATCAGTTCTATGATCAATATGACAAGATCCAGCCATTCTTGATTAACAATCAACCTGCGCCAGCAAAAGAGCGTTTACAGTCTCAAGCAGAACGTGAACACTTAGATGGTCTATATGAATGTATTCTTTGTGCATGTTGTTCAACGTCATGCCCATCATTCTGGTGGAACCCTGATAAGTTCCTTGGGCCATCTGCATTGTTAAATGCATACCGCTTTATCATTGATTCTCGTGATACGGCAACACAAGAGCGTTTGGCTCGTTTAGACGATCCGTTCTCTTTGTTCCGTTGTAAAGGGATCATGAACTGTGTATCTGTATGTCCTAAAGGTTTGAACCCGACAAAGGCAATTGGTCACATTCGTAATATGTTGTTAGATCAAGCGGGTTAATCCACTTTTTCTAGCTTAAAAAAGAAGCCCCGAAAGGGGCTTCTTTTTTATTGGAATTTGCTTAAAGGGTGAGCTTGGTTAAAAAGTGTTTACTTGGAAAAATTAGGCTTGAATTTCAGCAATTCGGCCTTAAATATTTATAGATTTTGCTGTTAAACCAAATCATGAGAATCGATATGTTAAATATATTGATCTATTTTTCATCAAACCGAATAACATTTGTGCAAGATTTGTAGAGAATGTTTATTTTTGATCGATTGGAGTGCAACTTTTATCAAAAGGGCGCTATATTAGAATATAATTTGATATGTGTATTTCGCTGCTTTATGGATGGTATGTGTCAAAAAAATCAATCCAAGCTTGAGAACATGTTAGGATTTCTGCCACAAATGAAATCAAAAAATAAACAGATTCTTGATGTTATCGAACGATAATGTCTTAGAGATTTGTACAGATTTCATGGAAAAAGTCAATTTAGAAAAGTTAAAAATCCAGTTAATTTTTCTAAAATGATTTGCAAAAAATTGCTCGATTTCATCGAGTATGAAAAATGAGTTATGTGCCTTGAATTGAAGGTGCGTAGCTCATTTGTTACATCAAAGGGAATACTCCTGATGTGTAGTAATAATGTCTCAAGGTTGGATGATCTTGGGTAGTAGTGTCGTGTTTACCAATTTGACACTATGAATCATGGGTGTGCTTAAAAGGCAGCCTGTATTATTTTTTGCAATAGGAAATGGGTCCAAAAATGCAAGAAGTTGCTGACGCATCGCGTCTTGACACTGAACTTTCCGCTGATAGTGCAGCGTATATTGAAGAGCTATACGAACAGTACCTAACTTCTCCAACCTCAGTGTCAGAGGATTGGCGTGAATATTTCGATAAATACCCTAAAGGTGATCAACCACACGGCAGTGTGCGCGAGCAATTCCTCCTTTTGGGACGTAATGCAAGCCGAGTTCAGCCTGTCGTACAAAGCACTGTAAGTACAGAACATGAGCGTCGTCAAATTGGTGTATTACAACTCATCGCTGCTTACCGTAACCGTGGTCATCAAAAAGCTAAACTCGATCCATTAGGTCTTGCGAAACGCGAAGACGTTCCTGACCTAGATTTATCTGCTCACGGTTTAACCAAGTCGGATCTTGATACTGTATTTAATACAGGCAACCTCGCAATTGGCAAAGCAGAAGCAACATTGTCTGAAATGGTTGAGGCAATGGAAGCGACTTACTGTAGTTCAGTTGGCGTGGAATATATGCATATCGTTGACACCAAAGAAAAGCGTTGGATTCAACAACGTTTGGAAAGTGTTCGCGGTAAATTTAACTATACCAGTGATCAGAAGAAAGGCTTCCTTGAGCGTTTAACCGCTGCAGAAGGCTTAGAAAAGTATCTTGGTAATAAATTCGTTGGTGCGAAACGTTTTGGTGTAGAAGGCGGTGAGTCTTTTATTCCGATGATGAACGAAATCATCCAGCGTGCAGGTAGTGTTGGTTGTAAAGAAGTTGTGATTGGTATGCCACACCGTGGTCGTCTCAACCTTCTTGTTAACATTATGGGTAAAAACCCAGCTGACCTTTTTGGTGAGTTTGAAGGTAAAAGCCTACATAAAAAAGGTTCTGGTGATGTTAAGTATCACCAAGGTTTCTCTTCAAACGTAATGACACCAGGTGGCGAAGTTCACTTGGCATTAGCGTTTAACCCATCACACTTAGAAATCGTTGGACCTGTTGTTGAAGGTTCGGTTCGTGCACGTCAAGTTCGTCGTAAAGACATTGGCGGTGATGACGTTCTTCCAGTGATTGTTCATGGTGATGCTGCATTTGCGGGTCAAGGTGTAAACCAAGAAACCTTCCAAATGTCACAAACACGTGGTTATACAGTGGGCGGTACAGTCCATATCGTGATCAACAACCAAGTTGGTTTCACGACCTCTGATCCACGTGATACACGTTCTACAGAATACTGTACTGACGTTGCTAAAATGATCCAATCACCGATTTTCCATGTGAATGGTGATGATCCTGAAGCTGTGATTTTCGTAACTCAGCTTGCACATGATTTCCGTCATACTTTCCGTAAAGATGTCATTTTAGACTTGTTCTGCTACCGTCGTCGCGGTCATAACGAGGCAGATGAACCATCTGCAACACAACCATTGATGTATCAAGTGATCAACAAGAAGGCGACTACGCGTACTTTATATGCTGATCAATTGGTTCAGGAAAAAGTACTTGATCGCGCAAGCGCAGATGCAATGGTTGAAGGCTATCGTTCTGATTTAGAAGCAGGTAATCACGTTGCCAATGCTTTAGTTCGTGAACCAAATAAAAAGATGTTTGTCGATTGGACCCCATATTTGGGCCATGAATATACAGACCTTTGGGATACAACATTCAGCATCGATCGTTTGAAAGAGCTTGGTTTAACAATGAATACATTACCAGAAGGTTTTGTATTACAGCGTCAAGTTCAAAAAGTCATTGATGATCGCGTGAAAATGCAAACAGGTGAAATGCCACTCAACTGGGGTGCTGCAGAAACTTTAGCGTATGCGACTTTACTTGATGATGGTTTCTTGGTTCGTATTACTGGTGAAGACGTGGGTCGTGGTACATTCTCGCACCGTCATGCCAAATTACATAACCAAGTCGATGGTTCTGTTTATATTCCACTTTGCCATATCAAAGAAAATCAGCCACGTACTGCGGTCTATGACTCTTTACTGTCAGAAGAAGCAGTGCTTGCATTCGAATACGGCTATTCAACGACATTGCCGAAAAGCTTGATCGTTTGGGAAGCTCAATTCGGTGACTTCGCTAACTGTGCGCAAGTTGTAATTGACCAGTTTATCGCTTCGGGTGAAACCAAGTGGGAGCGTGTGTGTGGTCTAACCATGTTGTTACCACACGGTTATGAAGGTCAAGGTCCAGAGCATTCATCTGCACGTTTAGAGCGCTTCTTACAGCTATGCGCTGAAGACAATATGCAAGTGATGACACCAACAACGCCTGCACAGATTTTCCATGCTTTACGTCGTCAGGCTGTTCGTCCGATTCGTAAGCCAATGATCGTGATGTCACCAAAATCATTATTGCGTCATAAACTTGCGACTTCGACTTTAGATGAATTAGCAAACGGTTCATTCCAAACTGTGATCGATGAAATTGATCAAATCAACAAAGCTGACGTAACTCGCTTAGTGCTTTGTGGTGGTAAGGTTTATTACGATTTACTCGAAAAACGTCGTGAGCTTGGTTTAAACCACATTGCGATTGTACGTATCGAACAATTATATCCATACCCAGAACAACGCTTGGCTGAAGTTATGGCTGAGTATCCAAACATTCAAGAACTTGTTTGGGCACAAGAAGAGCCGAAGAACCAAGGCGCTTGGTTATTCATCGTTCCTCGTTTGTATGAAGACGTTCTTAAATCTGGTAAACAAATCCGTATTAGCTATGCTGGTCGTGAAGCATCTGCCGCACCTGCTTGTGGCTCGCCATACTTGCATGCAAAACAACAAGCTCAGCTTATCAATGACGCACTTGCGATTGAAGTTGAACAATCAGGAGATTCTAAATAATGGCAACCGAAATTAAAGCACCGGTATTTCCAGAGTCAGTTGCTGACGGTACGATCGCAACTTGGCACAAGAAAGTAGGTGAACCTGTATCACGTGATGAAGTGATCTGTGACATTGAAACCGATAAAGTTGTTTTAGAAGTGGTTGCTCCAGCTGATGGTAGCTTAGTTGCAATCATCAAAGGTGAGGGCGATACAGTTCTTTCTGACGAAGTGATTGCTCAATTCGAAGCTGGTGCTGTTTCTGCAGCTGCTCCTGAAGCTGCTCCTGAAGCTGCTGCACCAGCAGCGGCAGCTCCTACAGCTGCTGCTCCTGCGGCGGCATCAACTCAAGCAGTTGATCAAAACCAAGCGCCTGCAGTTCGTAAAGCATTATCTGAAACTGGTATCAATGCTGCTGACGTACAAGGTACAGGCCGCGGTGGTCGCATTACTAAAGAAGATGTTGCGAGCCATCAAGCTAAACCTGCTGCATCAGTTCAACCATTAAGCGTTGCGGTAGGCGAGCGTATCGAGAAACGTGTTCCAATGACTCGTTTACGTAAGCGCGTTGCTGAGCGTTTATTGGCTGCTACACAACAAACTGCAATGTTAACAACGTTCAACGAAGTTAACATGAAGCCAATCATGGAAATGCGTAAGCAATATAAAGATGCATTCGAAAAACGTCATGGTGCTCGTTTAGGCTTTATGTCTTTCTTTGTTAAAGCAGCGACTGAAGCATTAAAACGCTACCCAGCAGTGAACGGTTCTATTGATGGCGATGATATTGTTTATCACGGTTTCTATGACATCGGTGTTGCTGTATCAAGTGAGCGTGGCTTAGTTGTGCCAGTGCTTCGTGATACTGACCGCATGAACTATGCAGAAGTGGAAAACGGTATCCGTGATTACGCTTTCAAAGCGCGTGACGGTAAATTAGGCATCGAAGACATGACTGGCGGTACGTTCACGATCACCAATGGTGGTACTTTCGGTTCATTATTATCTACGCCGATTTTGAATACGCCACAAACAGCGATCTTGGGTATGCATAAAATCCAAGAACGTCCTATGGCGGTAAATGGTCAAGTTGAAATCTTGCCAATGATGTACTTAGCGCTTTCTTATGACCACCGTTTAATCGATGGTAAAGAAGCTGTAGGTTTCTTGGTAACAATCAAAGAATTGTTAGAAGAGCCAGCTAAACTCATTCTTGATCTTTAACATATTTAAATCCCTCTAAATCCCCCTTTGATAAAGGGGGACTACCACTAAAGGTATTTCCCCTCTTTGTGAAAGAGGCGGTTAGGGGGAGATTTAAGGAATAGAAAAATGTCTCAACAGTTTGATCTTGTTGTCATTGGCGGTGGACCTGGTGGTTATGAAGCGGCGATTCGTGCAGCTCAACTTGGTTTCAAAGTCGCTTGTATCGAAAAACGTATTCACAATGGTAAGCCATCTTTAGGCGGTACTTGTTTAAACGTTGGTTGTATCCCTTCTAAAGCATTGCTTGACTCTTCTCACCGTTACGAAGCAACTGTTCATGAACTTGCTGAACACGGCATCACGACAGGTGAAGTTAAATTTGATTTAAACACTTTGTTGGCACGTAAAGACAAAGTTGTAGATCAATTGACTGGTGGTGTTGCTCAATTACTTAAAGGTAATGGTATCGAGTGGTTACAAGGTACTGGTAAATTACTTGCAGGTAAAAAAGTAGAATTCACACCTTTTGAAGGCGAAGTACAGGTTTTAGAGCCGAAGTACGTGATTCTTGCGACGGGTTCTGTACCTGTAAATATTCCTGTAGCACCTGTTGATGAAGACTTAATTGTTGATTCTACTGGCGCATTGAAATTCTCAGAAGTTCCTAAGCGTCTTGGTGTTATTGGTGCTGGTGTTATCGGCTTAGAGCTTGGTTCTGTATGGCGTCGCCTTGGTTCAGAAGTTGTTGTGTTTGAAGCATTAGATGCATTCTTACCAATGGCAGATAAAGCACTGGCGAAGGAATATCAAAAAATCTTGAAAAAACAAGGTTTAGATATCCGTATCGGTGCAAAAGTTTCTGGTGCTGAAACCAATGGTCGCGAAGTAACGGTTAAATATAATCAAGCTGGTGAAGACAAAGAACAAGTTTTTGACAAGTTAATCGTTTGTGTAGGCCGTAAAGCGTATGCAGAAGGTTTATTGGCAGAAGACTCTGGCATTAAATTGACTGAACGTGGTTTAGTTGATGTAAATGATCAGTGCCAAACATCTGTAGAAGGTGTTTATGCAATTGGTGACTTAGTACGCGGTCCAATGCTTGCACATAAAGCAATGGAAGAGGGTGTAATGGCTGTTGAACGTATTCACGGTCATGCTGCTCAAGTGAACTATGACACAATCATCAGCGTTATTTATACGCATCCAGAAGCAGCTTGGGTTGGTTTAACTGAAGAACAAGCAGCTGAAAAAGGTCACGAAGTTAAAGCTGGTCAATTCCCGTTTGCGGTGAATGGTCGTGCGTTAGCTGCGGGTGATACTGCTGGTTTTGTGAAGTTCGTTGCTGATGCGAAAACAGATCGTCTTTTAGGTATGCACGTTGTGGGTCCTAATGCATCTGATATCGTACACCAAGGTATGATCGCGCTCGAGTTTGTTTCTTCTGTTGAAGACTTACAGTTGATGACTTTTGGTCACCCAACATTCTCAGAAGTTGTACATGAAGCAGCGCTTTCGGTTGATGGTCGTGCAATCCACGCCATTCAACGTAAGCGTAAATAAAACATAAAGTGTGGTTCGCCACACTTTTTTGAATGATGATGATTGTCTGGTTTAGACAAGCATTGATTCAATATGTAGCAGTCTGGTTTTAAGAAGATCAGGGCTGTATCACTACAAACAACATAGTAGGTAACTAAATGAACTTACATGAGTATCAAGCTAAAGCATTATTGAAAGAATATGGCATGCCAGTACAAGAAGGTATCTTGGCAACAAATGCAGACGAAGCAGTTGCTGCATTTGAACAGCTTGGTGGTAAATTCGCTGTAATGAAAGCGCAAGTTCATGCTGGTGGTCGTGGTAAGGCTGGCGGCGTTAAAGTTGCAAAATCTAAAGAAGATGTTATCGAATTTGCTAACAACATCATTGGTACTCGTCTTGTAACGTATCAAACAGATGCAAATGGTCAACCAGTTAACAGCATTATCGTTGCTGAAGACGTTTATCCAGTTGAACGTGAGCTTTACTTAGGCGCGGTTGTAGACCGTTCTAGCCGTCGTATTACTTTCATGGCTTCTACCGAAGGTGGTGTAGAAATCGAGAAAGTTGCAGAAGAAACGCCTGAAAAAATTATCAAAGTTGAAGTTGATCCATTAGTTGGCTTACAACCATTCCAAGCGCGTGAAGTTGCGTTTGCTTTAGGTTTGAAAGACAAGCAAATCAGCCAATTTGTAAAAATCATGGCTGCTGCTTACCAAGCATTTGTTGAAAATGACTTTGCATTATTCGAAATTAACCCACTTTCAGTTCGTGAAAATGGCGATATTTTATGTGTAGATGCGAAAGTAGGTATCGACTCTAACGCGCTTTACCGTTTACCTAAAGTTGCTGCTTTACGTGACAAGTCTCAAGAGAATGAGCGTGAATTGAAAGCATCTGAATTTGACCTTAACTATGTTGCTTTAGAAGGTAACATCGGTTGTATGGTGAACGGTGCTGGTCTTGCAATGGCAACGATGGACATCATCAAACTTTATGGTGGTCAGCCTGCAAACTTCCTTGACGTTGGTGGCGGTGCAACCAAAGAGCGTGTAATCGAAGCGTTCAAAATCATCCTTGCTGATACTTCTGTTCAAGGTGTTTTAATCAACATCTTCGGTGGTATCGTACGTTGTGACATGATTGCTGAAGCGATTATTGCAGCGGTTCAAGAAGTAAACGTAACTGTACCAGTTGTTGTTCGTTTAGAAGGTAACAACGCTGAGTTAGGTGCTAAATTACTTGATGAATCTGGTTTGAAATTAATTTCTGCGAACGGTTTATCTGATGCCGCAGAAAAAGTTGTAGCTGCAGTTAAAGCGTAAGGAGTATCAATCATGAGCGTATTAATTAATAAAGACACTAAAGTATTGGTACAAGGTTTTACTGGTAAAAACGGTACTTTCCACTCTGCACAAGCTTTAGACTACGGTACAAAAGTTGTTGGTGGTGTTACTCCAGGTAAAGGTGGTACAACTCACCTTGACCTACCAGTATTCAACACAATGAAAGAAGCTGTACGTGAAACAAATGCAGATGCATCTGTAATCTATGTACCAGCTCCATTCGTTTTAGACTCAATCGTTGAAGCGGTTGATTCAGGTGTTGGCTTAATCGTTGTGATCACTGAAGGTGTTCCAACTATCGACATGCTTAAAGCTAAACGCTATTTAGAAACTAACGGTAACGGTACTCGTTTAGTTGGTCCTAACTGCCCAGGCGTGATCACTCCAGGTGAATGTAAGATCGGTATTATGCCTGGTCACATCCACCAACCAGGTCGTATTGGTATCATCTCACGTTCAGGTACATTGACTTATGAAGCTGTTGCTCAAACAACTAAGCTTGGTTTAGGTCAGTCTACTTGTATCGGTATTGGTGGTGACCCAATCCCAGGCATGAACCAGATCGAAGCGCTTCAATTGTTCCAAGACGATCCAGATACTGATGCAATCATCATGATCGGTGAGATCGGTGGTACAGCGGAAGAAGAAGCTGCTGAATTCATCAAATCTAACGTGACTAAGCCTGTAGTCGGTTACATCGCGGGTGTAACTGCGCCTAAAGGTAAGCGTATGGGTCATGCTGGTGCGATCATTTCTGGTGGTCAAGGTACTGCTGAAGAGAAATTCGCTGCATTTGAACGTGCGGGAATGGCTTACACACGTAGCCCAGCTGAGCTTGGTTCTACTATGTTGCAAGTTTTAAAAGAGAAAGGTTTAGCGTAATACGTTAGATTTTAATCTTTAAAAAAACCCCAATGGAGACATTGGGGTTTTTTTATTGGAGTAATGTTATCTAGAAAATTCACATTTAATTTATGAGGGAATAGCTATGATAAAATATTTAATGTGGTTGTTTTTTGATAAATTTAAATCTTAATAAGAAAGTAATTGAGTTATAGATCTAATTTCTGGAACGTTATATGGAGTCGATTACGGGTATATCATTGGAAGGGATTGAGCCAGATGAATATGGCAGATATATTATTCCTTATGTCAGTGAAATTTTCGAAAAAGAAGTCACTTTAACTATTCCTACTGAAAGTGGAGTGATTGAAGAATGGCAATTAAATCTGGCTTACCAATTTTGTGAAAAAGAAAAAGAACTGAAAGAACAGATATTTGAAAGCATATTGGCTTATTATCACGACTGTTGGGTAGATTTAAAAGCTCAGTTCGGTGAGAATTTTGCCCATCTCATTCCCTCAGTAGAAAATGCCTCTCAACTTAAAGAACTACTGACTTCTGTTGGCATTTACATTGGGGAATTAGAGCCAAAAGATGAGGCTATTGGTTTGCTTTTTGAGTGTTCATGGGAACCAGAACATGGGCTAGGAGTATTAATCAACCATTGGGCAGTCAAAGAAGTAAGCCATCAAGATATTGCATTTACAATCTAACTATAAGTTCAAGTGAAATAATGAAAGCTAAACAAGAAATATTAGATCTGCTTAGTTTGCTCAAAGTATTTGATGCAAACTATGTAAGCGATGAAGATTGTTTAAAGCTGCATGGCTTGGATGTAAACAAGCCTGAGGATGTTATTACTGCTGTAAAGGTATTACTTTTGCCTGAGTTCCATACATACTCTCAGGTTTCGCAACAACGACTAATCACTCTACTTCATGCAACAATTTTGGATTCCAGCGAAGACTTTATTACGCTATTTGATCGTATTGAACTAGCATTTGATAATGAAATCATTGATAAACGTACTTTTATCTCTGCTTTATTGGCTGGGATTGAGTGTGTTTAATAATTTGTCTTGTTCCATTTTAATGTAATGGAACAAGACAATCCTGAAAAAAATTTATATTACTCAGCTTTTGGTTTAAGCCCTTGCGTTAAACCATTGATATCGCCACCTTGTAGGCCAAGTTCATTCATTAAACTGTCAATCAATGGTGCTTGTGAGCGGTAGCGTAGGGCACTATTTACCACTTGATCAGATAAAGAGGTTTGACTATTTTCAACCGTATCACTACCGACAGTACCGCCACCAGCAAAGCTACTTAGACCATTCACTTGTAAAATCTTGATGTCATCAATGTTTTCCATTGGTTTAACACTTTCACGAATGATCTCTGGTAAATGCTTTAATAGTGCCAAGCGCACTTGCATTTCTACCTGTTCAGCAGAAAGAGTATTGGCTGCTTCATTCACCGCACGCGCACCTTCCGCATCAACCTGATATTGTTTTTCCAACGCTTGAGCAAGTAGGATTTTTGCATCTGCTTCACCTTTAGCTTTTAAACGAATCTTTTCAGCTTCTGCTTCTGCGGCAATACGCACAGCTTCTGCTTCATCGGCAGCGGCTTTTTTACCAGCATCAGCAGCCACTGTAATCGCAATCGCTTCTTTCTCAGCGGTTTGTTTAGCTGCAACCAGCTCGACTGCTTTTTGACGCTCAGCACGTTGTGTTTCACGTACCGTCACAACTTCTTCCTCTGCTTTTACCGCTTCGGCACGGGCTTTGTCAGCTTGCGCCTTGGCTTCTGATTCAGCACGAGATTTTTCAGCAATGGCAATGGCGCGGTCTTGCTCAGCCAATTCAATCGTTTTCTTTTGTTCGACCTGTGCTTTTTGAATGAGCTGAGCTTTTTGGATATTTTCATTCTCTACATCACGAGCAGAAGCAATTCGTTTTAGTTCCACTTCACGCTCAGCCGCAATTTGAGCTTCTTCAGCTTCACGTTTTTTACCTGCTTCTTGAGAGGCGATTTCTGCGGTTTGTTCAGCTTTACGAATTGAGATTTCACGCTCTTGCTGTAACTTTGCATATTCTTCTTCACGCGAAATTTCTAAGCGTGCGCGTTCTGCTTCTAAGTTCTTTGCTCGAATCGCAAGGTCAGCATCTTGCTCAATGTCATTACGCTTTTTACGACGGTCTTCAATGGTTTCAGTCAGTTTGGTTAAACCTTCTGCATCGAACGCATTTTGCGGATTGAAGAATTTAAAGCTGGTTTGGTCGAGGCCTGTTAAAGATACGGTTTCAAGCTCCAAACCATTTTTTGATAAATCTTCAGACACCACTTGTTGAACTTTTTGTACAAAGTCGACACGCTTTTCATGGAGCTCTTCCATTGCCATTTCAGCAGCAACGGCACGAAGTGAATCAACAAATTTACCTTCCACCAGATCTTTAAGTTCAGGCGGGGACATGGTTTTACGTCCTAAGGTTTGTGCTGCCGTTGCAATTGATTCTGCAATCGGTTTTACACGGACATAGAACTCAGCCATGACATCAACACGCATACGGTCACGGGTAATGAGTGCTTGGTCGGCTGCACGCTTTACCTCGAGACGTAAAGTGTTCATGTTTACAGGAATAATCTCATGTAAAACTGGGAGGACAATCGCACCACCGTTTAAAATGACTTTTTCGCCACCAAAACCTGTACGTACAAAAGAAACCTCTTTACTCGAACGTGTATATAAACGCGCGATAACAATGCCAATAAAGATGAGTGCCGCAAAAATAATACCAGTAATAATTAAAATTTCAGTCAATGCTGAATTCAACATGTAAACACCCTCATGTATTAAATATAAAAATTAACAAGCAATCGCTTGGAATCCAATTTTGGTTCTTTGCGTTAAAATTACGTCTTGTCCTTGATGAAAAACAAGATCAAGTTCAGGCTCAACCAAGACATAATGAGTTTGACCAAATTGATCTTTAACTTTGGCCTGTGCAGGGGAGTTGGGTTTAGCATCCCCTAATATAATATGCGCTGTTCTACCAATTAAATCATCTGCTTGAATTGCAGTGGTTTCATCTTTAGGAATGATTTTGGCAATGAATGCAGCACTATAACGCACCAATGGCATGCATAAAAATAAGCAAACAGGTGCAATGATCCAAGCAGAGAGATAATGTTCTGTAAACTGATAGAACAAATCTTGAATGATTAAACCTGTGAGCGCATAAATAGTTAAGAAGATGATTAGCCAGATCAGTAAAGGTACTTTACCTAGATAAAGCCATTCTAAAAGTTGAGTCAGAACACTATCAGACTGCTCTAGAGAAAGGTCTGCATGATCAATATCAGTCAGGCTATCAGGTAAAAACTGTTCCAAGAAGCTAGCACTGCCACCGAATAATAGAAGAATTAATTCGAGAATGCCAATAAATAGACACAACATTAAAGCAATGCTAAAAACAATATTGGAAGGATGTGTTAAAAGATCCCAGATCATCACAATTACTCTTATTTCTTTTAGCGTTAATTAATAAATTTTTTATAGAAATAAAACAGTTATAAGAGTAAAACGAACTCGGCTAAATTTCAACCTAAATCGATCACATTATGGCGCGCGAAAAAAAACGCAATGATTGGGGTGATCACTGCGTTGAACAACGAATCTGTTTAAAACAGTTTCGGTTGAAAGGAGAAATGTCATGAGATTAGTGTTAACTAACCTACAACGCCATAGTATTTAAAAACCTGACTAAGTTCATCGGTATTCATGTTAACTACTGTTAATAGATGTTAAGAAGTGACGATAATTGTTAGTTTTGGATTTTTTGAAGGAGTTCTAAAATTAAACTTAAATCAAAAGGTTAAAATATAAAAAGCCCAATCATGGGCTTTTTATATGAAAAGTAACGCAAATTAGAATTTAAATAATCCAATTCCCGCTTTAACTTCATCAAGTGTTTGTTGGGTAATGATACGGCACTTTTCGGTACCTTGTTTCAATACATCCATAATGTAATCAGGATCTTTTTCTAGCTCAGCACGGCGTTCACGAATGGGCGCAATCAACTCTTGTAAAACACCTTCTAAACGTTTTTTCACAGTACCATCACCGAGACCACCACGACGATAATGTGCTTTTAATTCTTCCACTTCTTCTTTATTTGGATCAAACGCATCAAGGTAGGTAAAGACAATATTGCCTTCAACCTGACCTGGATCTTCAATACGTAAATGATTTGGATCGGTATACATTGCATTCACGGCTTTTTTGATGTCTTTATCAGTAGCATTCAGCACAATGGTATTGCCCAATGATTTAGACATTTTCGCCTTACCGTCGAAACCAGGCAAACGTGCCATATTTGATAAAAGCGCTTTACATTCTGGCAGCAAATCATGGCCAATTTGACGGTTAATACGACGTACTACTTCGTTAGTTTGTTCGATCATTGGCAGTTGATCTTCCCCAACAGGAACAACAGTCGCTTTAAATGCAGTAATGTCTGCTGCTTGTGCAATTGGGTAGCACAGGAAGCCTGCTGGAATATCACGCTCAAAGTTACGTAATTGAATCTCAGCTTTTACGGTTGGGTTACGCTCTAAACGTGCAACGGTCACGTAGTTGAGGTAAATCATGGTTAATTCATTTAGTGCAGGTAAACAAGATTGCACGCAGATGGTTGTTTTGCTTGGATCAATCCCGACAGCAAGATAATCAAGTGCAACTTGAAGAATATTGTTGCGTACCTTATCTGGATTATCTGCATTGTCTGTCATCGCTTGCGCATCAGCCAATAATAGATGTTGATGATGACTGTCTTGTAGACCTACACGAGAACGTAATGAACCGACAAAATGTCCAAGGTGGAGTTGTCCAGTTGGGCGGTCGCCTGTCAAAATGATGGGACGTTGATCAATATTACTCATGAGATGTTCCAAGATTCAGTAATTTCATAGATATAAGATTGATATTATTGTACGAGAAATAAATTTTTTTCGTCAGCGATTATTTTAACTTTTTCTCAAAATCATATTGTGATTTCACAGCGTGATTCTACAATAGCCCTATAAATACAAACTAGGAAATAAAAATGGCGAGTGGTTTATTATTATTACTTGATGATATTGCAACAATTTTAGATGATGTTGCGGTCATGAGTAAAATGGCAGCAAAGAAGACAGCAGGGGTATTGGGGGATGATTTAGCCCTCAATGCACAACAAGTCAGTGGTGTTCGTTCAGACCGCGAGTTACCTGTGGTTTGGAGTGTTGCTAAAGGATCATTTGTTAATAAGTTAATCTTAGTGCCTCTTGCCTTGCTCATTAGTGTTGTTGCGCCTTGGTTGATTAACCCATTATTGATGATTGGTGGTTTATTCCTTTGTTATGAAGGGGTCGAAAAAGTTGTGCATATGCTGCAACACAAAAAGGCCAAAACAGCAGAGGAAGCGAGTGAAAACCTACAACAGGTTGAAGTTGATTTAGCCAAATTTGAAAAAGAAAAAATTAAGGGAGCGATTCGAACCGATTTTATTCTTTCCGCTGAAATTGTGGTGATTTCGTTAGGTACAGTTGCAACAGCAGCATTTATGACTAAAGTGACAGTATTAAGTATTATTGCAATTGTCATGACCGTAGGGGTATATGGTCTGGTTGCAATGATTGTAAAAATTGATGATTTAGGTTTATATCTAACACAACAAGCTTCTGAATTTAAAAATAAAATCGGTCGTGGTTTACTTGGTTTTGCTCCAATCTTAATGAAAACACTTTCAATTGTTGGAACAGTTGCAATGTTTTTAGTTGGTGGCGGGATTATTAGCCATACCATTCCTTTATTGCATCATTTTACTGAAGAAACGGTCGATCATTTAGAGTTGATCCCAAGTGTCGGTTCAATCATTGGTGCCTTAACACCAACCCTGATTAACTTAGGCATTGGCTTGCTTGCAGGTGCAGTTGTGTTGATCGTTGTTATGCTCATTCAGAAGGTTTGGTCTAAAGTAAAGCCAGCCACTTAAACCTAGGTCGTCATCATCAGAATTATGTGAGGTAATTATGCGTTGGAAAGGTCGTCGAGTCAGTACCAATGTAGAAGACCGTCGCGGTGGTGGCGGAGCAAAAGCAGGTGGCATTAGTATTATTGGGCTAGTGGTCGCTTTTGTGGCTTGGAAGTTTTTTGGGGTTGACCCGCAGCAGGCCTATCAAGCGACACAAGCAGTAACAGCACAGTCTTCTCAGCAAGGCGGTGCACCACAAAATCTAACTGCTGAACAAAAAGAAGCCAGTGATTTTGTCGGTACTGTTTTGGCCGATACAGAAGATACATGGACCCCCATTTTTCAGCAGCTTGGGATGACCTATAAACCACCACGCCTTGTACTATTTAGTGGAGTAGATCGCTCTGGTTGTGGGACAGCACAAGCCGCTATGGGACCATTTTATTGTCCTGCTGATCAGAAAGTTTATATTGATACTTCTTTCTTTAAAGAAATGCGTCAACAAATGGGAATTTCTGGGGAACAGAATCAAACGGAACTTTCTCGTCAAGATCAGGCGGGGGATTTTGCCCAAGCTTATGTGATTGCGCATGAAGTTGGACATCATATTCAGAACTTATTAGGGATCTCTGGTCAGGTGCAGCAAGCACGAGCACAGGCTAGCCCCGCACAAGGTAATCAACTCTCTGTTCGTTTAGAATTACAGGCGGATTGTTTTGCAGGGATTTGGGCACATCAGAACCAAAAACGTACACAATTCCTTGAGCAGGGTGATATCGAAGAAGCAATGGATGCAGCCGAAAAAATTGGTGATGACTACTTACAACGTCGTGCGACTGGGCAAGTTGTACCAGATAGTTTTACCCATGGTACGAGTGAACAACGGATGCAATGGTTCCAGATTGGTCTGAAATCAGGTGATGTGAACCAGTGTAATACCTTTAAATAGGATGAAAAAGGAGCGTTGCTCCTTGATTTTTATACGGAAGATATACGAATCAGAAGAACAATTGACGTAAAATAGCATTGTCTATGCTGAATTGAGGATGATTGGTTTATTGTTGTGTCTAAACCATTTGTGAATAAAAGTTAAATAATAAGATGGATAAAATACAGCATAGGCCCTCATTCTTTATTCGATCACAAAGTCTTTTAAATTTATGATTTATCAAAGTTGTAAAATTTAAATAAAGTCTATGTTATTAAAATTGAATAAATTAAAGAGGTCGTATGGGTAATTTTTTTCTTTTGCAGGCTTTGACGGTCATTTTTGCTTTATCCATTGCGACGACCATTTTTAATAAACGAATTTTAGGTTTTCCTCAGGCGATTGGTGTTCCAATTGTCTCAGCTATTTTTGTCTTTATTTTGCAGTGGGGCGCCAGCCTATTAAATGGTAATCAGTTTATTACAATTAATATTCATAATATTGAGGCAGCTGTAAGAAATATTGATTTTTATGATTTTCTAATCAATGGCGTCATTTGCTTTATTTTAACTTCTTCTGCACTTAAATTTAGAATTTCAGACTTAAGGAATTACTGGAAGCCGATTAGTATTTTGGCAACAATAGCATTGGTATTATGTGCAGGATTTTATGCAGGATTATTGTATTTATTTCAATGGTTGGTTGGTTATCCCGTTCCAATTGGTGTTCTATTATTATTAGGTGCAGCACTTGGAGCAACAGATCCTATTGGGGTTAAGGGGGTGTTGAGTTCTATTCGGGCACCGCACCATCTGATTGTAAAGCTGGAAGGTGAGTCGTTATTTAATGATGCGATGTGTATTGCCTTATTTATGACATTATTAAAAGTTTTGCAGGGTGAGCATTTTTCATTATTAGCAACAATTGAAACTTTGTTATATGAAATATTTGTTGCTGTGATTATTGGTTTTGCTTTTGGTTTTGCGATCTTACGTTTACTGCGTGGTAAACATGAGATGGAATCTCTCATTCTAACTACGGCATTACTTGCTAGTGGTTCATATTTAGTTGCGTTATTTGCTCATGCATCTGCTCCGATTGCCTGTGTGATTGGTGGTTTGATTGTCGGCAATAAATGGCAAGAAATCCGTGAACAGAGAGAAATCCGCGAGGTGAATCATTTCTGGCATACGGTTGAAGGAATTATTAATTCATTCCTTTTTACTTTGATCGGTTTAGAGTTATTTATTCTTGATTTGAGTGCCAACTTAATTATTGGTGGAATCATTGCCTTTATTATTTTGCATTTATCTCGTTTTGCAGCGAATTTTGCCGCTTTTGCATTATTTCCATCATTCCGTAATAAAAGCTACAACGGTAGTTTAGCGATTCTTTCATGGGGTGGTGTTCGCGGAGGGATCTCACTGGCTTTGATCCTTGCAGTGGCGAATATTCCAGAATTGAGCCAATACAGTAGTATTCTGATTGGTTATACATTTATTAGTGTATTGCTATCTGGGGTGGTCTGTGGTCTAGGCTTACCGGGTGTGATGAATGCTTTCTATTACAATCCGAGTGAAGAGACACAGGGCTTGAAGGGCTTCTACCAACGTATGTGCAATAAGATGAATCGCCGTGGTTTTAAGTATATTGTTGGTGAAGATAGCCTAGGTAGAGAAACGATTACCATTTATAATCCTGAAATTTTATTGGACCAGAAAACGGAAGATGGTGTGGCGACAATGCATCATCCAAATAAGAGAGAAGAAGTTAAACGACTAGAGAATCCTGATAATTTTTAATTATATATTTTTGTTTTATGTTAAAAAAAGCCTTTTGTCATAAAAGGCTTTTATTTTATTAGGTGAATATTATTAAAATATTTATTAAATAAAGTTAAATAATATTTATTGGAAAGAAGGGTTTTATTTTGATTAAATAAGATATTTAAAATGTTTGTTAAATTTAATTTAAATACCTTTTTGGAATTTATTGGTTATTTTTATATTGTTTGTTTAAAAGTGTAAATTTAATTATTATTTAAAAAGTGTTATTCGCTTTTTGTTCTTTTAAATCATTATCTTATTTTATTATTAAAAAATATTACAATGTAAGTTTGTTTTTTTATTTTGTGAGCTATTTAACATTTATTATGTTTGATTTAAAGTGGTGCTGTGAAGTCTATCACTTAGAAACAATAATTTAAACTTAAGTTAATAATGTAATTAAGAGTTGATTAAGAATTAATAATTTATAATGAGGAATATAACCATGTCTCAAATACAGATTATTTCCAAGGAAAGTCATCAAACCCTTGTAAATACGACGGGAAAAACAGCAACATTACCCTCTGAACCTTCAGTTGTATTAATTAAGGTCTCTGCAAATGATATTTCAGTTGTTAAGAGAGATGGTGTAAATGCAGTTGTAGTTTTAAAAAATGGCGAAACGATCGTTATTCATAATTTCTTTAATAATAGTGAAGTTGCAGATAATAGTCTGGTACTTCAAGGCGAAGATAATCAATTGGTCTGGGCTCACTTCAAGGATGCAGAAAGTGATGCCGATGCAGACGCTGATGCAGACGCTGATGCAGACTCGGATGACGATGATCATGAAGGGGCTGTTTATTTAGAGGAAACACCAGCAGTTGTACCAGAAGCTGCAGCAGCGCCAGTTGAAGCAGCTGCATTACAACCTATTGAAGCAGTTGAACCATTGCTTTATGCAGGCGAAGCATCTAGTGGATTCAGTCCATGGTTATGGGCTTTACCCGTACTTGCGATTGGAGGTATTGCTGCCGCAGCGAGTGGCGGTGGGGGTGGGGGTGGCGGAAATAATAACAATAATGCTGATACAACGCCTCCGAATACGGATGCTGTAAACTTTAATGTAAATCCAGTAACTGCAGATAACATATTGAATGCAGCAGAATCTGCAGGCAATGTAACATTGACAGGAACTTTAGCAGGCGTACCAGCAGATGCAGCAACAACTGTAGTTACTGTTGTCGTTAATGGTGTGACTTACACAGCAACGGTGAATTCAGCAAATGGCACTTGGACTGTAAGCGTACCAGGCAGTGGTTTATTAGCTGATGGCGATAAAACCATCGATGCAAAAGTTACCTTCACAGATGCAGCAGGAAATAGCAGCAATGTAACAGATACCCAAACTTATACTGTTGATACAACTGCACCGAATGCACCAGATATTAATCCAATCAATGCAACAGATCCGATTACAGGTACTGCAGAACCTGGCTCAACGGTGACGGTGACCTTCCCGAATGGTAGTACAGTTCAAGTTCCAACTAATCCAACCACAGGCGTATGGACCACACCAAACCCAGGTAATTTACCAAATGGTGGTACAGTAACTGCAGTAGCAACAGACCCAGCAGGTAACCCATCTGCGCCAGGCACAGAAACAGTTGATACAGTTGGTCCAAATGTTTCAGGAACAATACTAAACATTGATCCCGTAACTGCCGATAATGTCCTCAATACAGCAGAATCTACAAGTAATGTAACGGTGACGGGAGTCTTAACTGGTATTCCAGCAGATGCAGCGACCACAGTGGTAACAGTTGTAGTCAATGGTGTGACGTATACAGCAACAGTCAATTCGGCTAATGGCACTTGGAGTGTGAGTGTGCCAGGTAGTGGTTTATTGGCTGATGGTGATAAAACCATAGATGCGAAAGCAACCTTCACTGATGTGGCAGGCAACAGCAGCAATATCACTGATACGCAAGTATATACAGTGGATGTGACAGCACCGAATGCACCAGACATTAACCCAATCAATGCAACAGATCCGATTACCGGTACAGCAGAGCCTGGCTCAACAGTGACGGTGACCTTCCCGAATGGTAGTACAGTTCAAGTTCCAACTAATCCAACCACAGGCGTATGGACCACACCAAATCCAGGTAACTTACCAAACGGCAGTACAGTGACTGCGGTCGCGACTGACCCAGCAGGCAACCCATCGTTCCGGGCAGTGAAGTGGTAGATAGCTTGCCACCAGATACGACGGGTACGGTACTGAACGTCAATGCAGTGACTGCGGACAACGTGATCAATGCAGCAGAGGGTGCAGGCAATGTGACCGTCACAGGTACCTTAACGGGTGTTCCAGCGGATGCAGCGACGACGGTTGTAACCTTGGTGATTAACGGTATGACTTATACCGCGATCGTGAATGCAGCAGCAGGCACGTGGAGTGCGCAGTGGTTGCAGGCAGTGACTTGTTGGCGGATGGTGATAAAACCATAGATGCGAAAGCGACCTTCACCGATGCAGCGGGCAACAGCAGCAATGTGACGGATACGCAAGTCTATGGTGTGGACACCACACCACCAAGCAACAGCACAACGACGGTTACGATCAATCCGATTACGGGCGATGGTGTGGTTGACTCGACAGAAGCAGGTGCGAACCAAAGCATCAGCGGAACTGTTAGCGGTGAATACAGCGTTGGTGATGTGGTGACCGTGAACGTCAATGGTGTGACTTACAACACCACAGTACAAGCGGGTGGCAGTTGGACAGTAACGGTTGCTGGTAGTCAATTGGTACTTGATGCAGACAAAGTGATTAACGTCAGCATTGCAGCGACTGATGCCGCAGGTAACGTGGGGAATGCGACCGCGGATGCGAGCTATACGGTGAACATCACTACACCAGTGGTGGTGGTGAACCCATGACAACATCATCAATGCAGCAGAAGCAGGTGCACCACAGACTGTTAGCGGTTCAGTGGTGGGTAGCTTCACGGTGGGTGATGCGGTTACGGTCAACGTTAACGGTGTGACTTACAACACCACGGTACAAACCGGTGGTAGTTGGAGCGTGACTGTACCAGGCAGTGGCTTGAGTGCAGATGCAGACAGCACCATCAATGTGACCGTGAATGTGACGGGTGTAGGACCGATTAGCACGAACCACAGCTATGTGATTGACGTGACAGCACCGAACCCAGCGGGTGCGGTATTAAACGTCAATGCTGTGACTGCAGACAATGTGTTGAATGCGGCAGAGTCAGGTGGCAATGTGACATTGACGGGTACTTTAATAGAGTATCCCTAAGCAGATGCAGCGACCACAGTTGTGACCTTGGTGATCAACAATGTGACGTACACAGCGACAGTTGATCCATTGACAGGTAACTGGACGGCAAGCGTTGCAGGCAGTGACCTGTTGGCTGATAGTAATAAAACGATTGATGCGAAAGCAACCTTCACTGATGTGGCAGGCAACAGCAGCAATATCACTGATACGCAAGTATATACAGTGGATGTGACAGCACCGAATGCACCAGACATTAACCCAATCAATGCAACAGATCCGATTTATGGGTACAGCAGAGCCTGGCTCAACAGTGACGGTGACCTTCCCGAATGGTAGTACAGTTCAAGTTCCAACTAATCCAACCACAGGCGTATGGACCACACCAAATCCAGGTAACTTACCAAACGGCAGTACAGTGACTGCGGTCGCGACTGACCCAGCAGGCAACCCATCGTTACCGGGCAGTGAAGTGGTAGATAGCTTGCCACCAGATACGACGGGTACGGTACTGAACGTCAATGCAGTGACTGCGGACAACGTGATCAATGCAGCAGAGGGTGCAGGCAATGTGACCGTCACAGGTACCTTAACGGGTGTTCCAGCGGATGCAGCAACTACTGTTGTGACCTTGCTGATCAATGGTGTGACGTACACAGCGACAGTTGATCCATTAACAGGCAACTGGACTGCAAGCGTTGCAGGCAGTGACCTGTTGGCGGATGGTGATAAAACCATAGATGCGAAAGCGACCTTCACCGATGCAGCGGGCAACAGCAGCAATGTGACGGATACGCAAGTCTATGGTGTGGACACCACACACCAAGCAACAGCACAACGACGGTTACGATCAATCCGATTACGGGCGATGGTGTGGTTGACTCGACAGAAGCAGGTGCGAACCAAAGCATCAGCGGAACTGTTAGCGGTGAATACAGCGTTGGTGATGTGGTGACCGTGAACGTCAATGGTGTGACTTACAACACCACAGTACAAGCGGGTGGCAGTTGGACAGTAACGGTTGCTGGTAGTCAATTGGTACTTGATGCAGACAAAGTGATTAACGTCAGCATTGCAGCGACTGATGCCGCAGGTAACGTGGGGAATGCGACCGCGGATGCGAGCTATACGGTGAACATCACTACACCAGTGGTGGTGGTGAACCCGATTAATGGTGACAACATCATCAATGCAGCAGAAGCAGGTGCACCACAGACTGTTAGCGGTTCAGTGGTGGGTAGCTTCACGGTGGGTGATGCGGTTACGGTCAACGTTAACGGTGTGACTTACAACACCACGGTACAAAAAGGTGGTAGTTGGAGCGTGACTGTACCAGGCAGTGGCTTGAGTGCAGATGCAGACAGCACCATCAATGTGACCGTGAATGTGACGGGTGTAGGACCGATTAGCACGAACCACAGCTATGTGATTGACGTGACAGCACCGAACCCAGCGGGTGCGGTATTAAACGTCAATGCTGTGACTGCAGACAACGTGTTGAATGCGGCAGAGTCAGGTGGCAATGTGACATTGACGGGTACTTAAATAGGTATCCCTAAGCAGATGCAGCGACCACAGTTGTGACCTTGGTGATCAACAATGTGACGTACACAGCGACAGTTGATCCATTGACAGGTAACTGGACGGCAAGCGTTGCAGGCAGTGACCTGTTGGCGGATGGTGATAAAACCATAGATGCGAAAGCAACCTTCACTGATGTGGCAGGCAACAGCAGCAATATCACTGATACGCAAGTATATACAGTGGATGTGACAGCACCGAATGCACCAGACATTAACCCAATCAATGCAACAGATCCGATTCCAAATTTTGACAGCAGAGCCTGGCTCAACAGTGACGGTGACCTTCCCGAATGGTAGTACAGTTCAAGTTCCAACTAATCCAACCACAGGCGTATGGACCACACCAAATCCAGGTAACTTACCAAACGGCAGTACAGTGACTGCGGTCGCGACTGACCCAGCAGGCAACCCATCGTTTACCGGGCAGTGAAGTGGTAGATAGCTTGCCACCAGATACGACGGGTACGGTACTGAACGTCAATGCAGTGACTGCGGACAACGTGATCAATGCAGCAGAGGGTGCAGGCAATGTGACCGTCACAGGTACCTTAACGGGTGTTCCAGCGGATGCAGCGACGACGGTTGTAACCTTGGTGATTAACGGTATGACTTATACCGCGATCGTGAATGCAGCAGCAGGCACGTGGAGTGCGGTGGTTGCAGGCAGTGACTTGTTGGCGGATGGTGATAAAACCATAGATGCGAAAGCGACCTTCACCGATGCAGCGGGCAACAGCAGCAATGTGACGGATACGCAAGTCTATGGTGTGGACACCACACCACCAAGCAACAGCACAACGACGGTTACGATCAATCCGATTACGGGCGATGGTGTGGTTGACTCGACAGAAGCAGGTGCGAACCAAAGCATCAGCGGAACTGTTAGCGGTGAATACAGCGTTGGTGATGTGGTGACCGTGAACGTCAATGGTGTGACTTACAACACCACAGTACAAGCGGGTGGCAGTTGGACAGTAACGGTTGCTGGTAGTCAATTGGTACTTGATGCAGACAAAGTGATTAACGTCAGCATTGCAGCGACTGATGCCGCAGGTAACGTGGGGAATGCGACCGCGGATGCGAGCTATACGGTGAACATCACTACACCAGTGGTGGTGGTGAACCCGATTAACGGTGACAACATCATCAATGCAGCAGAAGCAGGTGCACCACAGACTGTTAGCGGTTCAGTGGTGGGTAGCTTCACGGTGGGTGATGCGGTTACGGTCAACGTTAACGGTGTGACTTACAACACCACGGTACAAACTTAGTGGTAGTTGGAGCGTGACTGTACCAGGCAGTGGCTTGAGTGCAGATGCAGACAGCACCATCAATGTGACCGTGAATGTGACGGGTGTAGGACCGATTAGCACGAACCACAGCTATGTGATTGACGTGACAGCACCGAACCCAGCGGGTGCGGTATTAAACGTCAATGCTGTGACTGCAGACAACGTGTTGAATGCGGCAGAGTCAGGTGGCAATGTGACATTGACGGGTACTTTAACGGGTATCCCAAGCAGATGCAGCGACCACAGTTGTGACCTTGGTGATCAACAATGTGACGTACACAGCGACAGTTGATCCATTGACAGGTAACTGGACGGCAAGCGTTGCAGGCAGTGACCTGTTGGCGGATGGTGATAAAACCATAGATGCGAAAGCGACCTTCACTGATGTGGCAGGCAACAGCAGCAATATCACTGATACGCAAGTATATACAGTGGATGTGACAGCACCGAATGCACCAGACATTAACCCAATCAATGCAACAGATCCGATTACCGGTACAGCAGAGCCTGGCTCAACAGTGACGGTGACCTTCCCGAATGGTAGTACAGTTCAAGTTCCAACTAATCCAACCACAGGCGTATGGACCACACCAAATCCAGGTAACTTGCAAACGGCAGTAAACGGCACTGACCCAGCAGGCAACAACGCGACTGACCCAGCAGGCAACCCATCGTTTGTTCCAGCGGATAACCATAGTTTCAAAGATACGACGGGTATCCATTAACTGAATGAATGCGACTGCGGACAACGTGATCAATGCAGCAGAGGGTGCAGGCAATGTAACCGTCACACCTGAATATAACGGGTGTTCCACGTGATCAATGCAGCAGGGTGCGGATGCAGCGAGGTACCTTAACGGGTGTTCCAGCGGATGCAGCAACTACTGTTGTGACCTTGCTGATCAATGGTGTGACGTACACAGCGACAGTTGATCCATTAACAGGCAGTGGACTGCAAGCGTTGCAGGCAGTGATCTGTTGGCGGATGGTGATAAAACCATAGTGACAGCGACCTTCACTGATGCAGCGGCAACAGCAGCAATGTGACGGAATGTCTATGGTGTGGACACCACACCGTAACAACATGTATACGGTAGATCAATCACACGGGCACTCGAACACAAAGGTGTAACAGCATCAGCGGTGTTGAATATACGTCAGTGGATGCGGAACAACGTGATCAATGCAGCTTGCTGTAACGGTTGCAGGTAGTCTTAATGCAGACAAAGTGATTAACGTCAGGATGCAGCGACTACAGGTAACGTGGGGGAATTACCGCTGATCAATACAGTGACGTACTACAGCGACAGTTGATCCATTAACAGGCAACTGGACTGCAAGCGTTGCAGGCAGTGATCTGTTGGCGGATGGTGATAAAACCATAGATGCCAGGCAGCGACCTTCACCGATGCAGCGGGCAACAGCAGCAATGTGACTGATACCCAAGTGTATACCGTAGATCTCACACCACCGAACCCAGCAACAGCCGTGTTGAACATCAACTCGGTGACTGCGGACAACGTGATCAATGCAGCAGAGGGGTGCAGGCAATGTAACCGTCACAGGTACCTTAACGGGGTTGTCCCCAGCGGATGCAGCGACTACTGTTGTGACCTTGCTGATCAATGGTGTGACGTACACAGCGACAGTTGATCCATTAACAGGCAACTGGACTGCAAGCGTTGCAGGCAGTGATCTGTTGGCGGATGGTGATAAAACCATAGATGCCACAGCGACCTTTACTGATGCAGCGGGTAACAGCAGCAATGTGATCAATACCCAAGTGTATACGGTAGATCTGACCACCGAACCCATAACAGCCGTGTTGAATATCAACTCGGTGACTGCGGACAACGTGATCAATGCAGCAGAGGGTGCAGGCAATGTAACCGTCACAGGTACCTTAACGGGTGTTCCAGCGGATGCAGCGACCACAGTTGTGACCTTGCTGATCAATGGTGTGACGTACACAGCGACAGTTGATCCATTAACAGGCAACTGGACTGCAAGCGTTGCAGGCAGTGATCTGTTGGCGGATGGTGATAAAACCATAGATGCCACAGCGACCTTTACTGATGCAGCGGGTAACAGCAGCAATGTGACTGATACCCAAGTGTATACGGTAGATCTCACACCACCGAACCCAGTAACAGCCGTGTTGAATATCAACTCGGTGACTGCGGACAACGTGATCAATGCAGCAGAGGGTGCAGGCAATGTAACCGTCACAGGTACCTTAACGGGTGTTCCAGCGGATGCAGCGACCACTGTTGTGACCTTGCTGATCAATGGTGTGACGTACACAGCGACAGTTGATCCATTAACAGGCAACTGGACTGCAAGCGTTGCAGGCAGTGATCTGTTGGCGGATGGTGATAAAACCATAGATGCGAAAGCGACCTTCACTGATGCAGCGGGTAACAGCAGCAATGTGACTGATACCCAAGTGTATACGGTAGATCTCACACCACCGAACCCAGCAACAGCCGTGTTGAACATCAACTCGGTGACTGCGGACAACGTGATCAATGCAGCAGAGGGTGCAGGCAATGTAACCGTCACAGGTACCTTAACGGGTGTTCCAGCGGATGCAGCAACTACTGTTGTGACCTTGCTGGATCAATGGTGTGACGTACACAGCGACAGTTGATCCATTAACAGGCAACTGGACTGCAAGCGTTGCGGGCAGTGATCTGTTGGCGGATGGTGATAAAACCATAGATGCCACAGCGCACTGATGCAGCGGGTAACAGCAGCAATGTGACTGATACCATAGATAGATCTCACACCAGCAGTAACACCGTGTTGAATATCAACTCGGTGACTGCGGACAACAGCAGAGGGTAACAGCAGGCTTAATGTGACGGATGAGTTGTGACCTTGCTGATCAATGGTGTGACGTACACAACGACAGTTGATCCATTAACAGGCAACTGGACTGCAAGCGTTGCAGGCAGTGACCTGTTGGCGGATGGTGATAAAACCATAGATGCCACAGCGACCTTCACTGATGCAGCGGGCAACAGCAGCAATGTGACTGATACCCAAGTGTATACGGTAGATCTCACACCACCGAAGCAACAGCCGTGTTGAACATCAACTCGGTGACTGCGGACAACGTGATCAATGCAGCAGAGGGTGCAGGCAATGTAACCGTCACAGGTACCTTAACGGGTGTTCCAGCGGATGCAGCAACCACTGTTGTGACCTTGCTGATCAATGGTGTGACGTACACAGCGACAGTTGATCCATTAACAGGCAACTGGACTGCAAGCGTTGCGGGCAGTGATCTGTTGGCGGATGGTGATAAAACCATAGATGCCACAGCGACCTTCACTGATGCAGCGGGTAACAGCAGCAATGTGACTGATACCCAAGTGTATACAGTAGATCTCACACCACCGAACCCAGTAACAGCCGTGTTGAAACATCAACTCGGTGACTGCGGACAACGTGATCAATGCAGCAGAGGGTGCAGGCAATGTAACCGTCACAGGTACCTTAACGGGTGTTCTTGCGGATGCAGCAACTACTGTTGTGACCTTGCTGATCAATGGTGTGACGTACACAGCGACAGTTGATCCATTAACAGGCAACTGGACTGCAAGCGTTGCAGGCAGTGACCTGTTGGCGGATGGTGATAAAACCATAGATGCCACAGCGACCTTCACCGATGCAGCGGGCAACAGCAGCAATGTGACTGATACCCAAGTGTATACGGTAGATCTCACACCACCGAACCCAGCAACAATCAACTGCAGTGACTGCGGACAACGTGATCAATGCAGCAGAGGGTGCAGGCAATGTGATCAACTACTGTTGTGACCTTGATCAATGGTGACGTGCAGTTGACATTAACAGGCAACTGGACTGCAAGCGTTGCAGGCAGTGACCTGTTGGCGGATGGTGATAAAACCATAGATGCCACAGCGACCTTCACCGATGCAGCGGGCAACAGCAGCAATGTGACTGATACCCAAGTGTATACGGTAGATCTCACACCACCGAACATGCAACAGCCGTGTTGTCATCAATGCAGCAGGTGCAGGCCATAACAGGTGTTAACGGGTGCGGGCGGATGCAGCAACTACTGTTGTGACCTTGCTGATCAATGGTGTGACGTACACAGCGACAGTTGATCCATTAACAGGCAACTGGACTGCAAGCGTTGCGGGCAGTGATCTGTTGGCGGATGGTGATAAAACCATAGATGCCACAGCGACCTTTACTGATGCAGCGGGTAACAGCAGCAATGTGACTGATACCCTGTATACCGTAGATCTCACACCACCGAACCCAGCAACAGCCGTGTTGAACATCGACTCGGTGACTGCAGACAACGTGATCAATGCAACTGAGGGTGCAGGCAATGTAACCGTCACAGGTACCTTAACGGGTATTCCAGTAGATGCAGCGACCACAGTTGTGACCTTGCTAATCAATGGTGTGATTTATACCGCAATTGTGAATGCAGCAGCAGGCACGTGGAGTGCGGTGGTTGCAGGCAGTGACCTGTTGGCGGATGGTGATAAAACCATTGAAGCAACAGCAACCTTTACAGATACAGCGGGTAACAGTAGCAACATTATTGATACCCAAGTGTATACAGTAGATCTCACACCACCGAACCCGGCAACAGCCGTGTTGAACATCGACTCGGTGACTGCGGACAACGTGATCAATGCAACTGAGGGTGCAGGCAATGTAACCGTCACAGGTACCTTAACGGGTATTCCAGTAGATGCAGCGACCACAGTTGTGACCTTGCTAATCAATGGTGTGAGCTATACCGCGATTGTGAATGCAGCAGCAGGTACGTGGAGTGCGGTGGTTGCAGGCAGTGACCTGTTGGCGGATGCTGATAAAACCATAGATGCCACAGCGATCTTCACCGATGCAGCGGGTAACAGTAGCAATGTGACTGATACGCAACTATACAGTGTAAATTTAAATACCATCATCGCGTATGACAACATTGGACATGCTGTTCTTAGCCCACAACCAGCCTTGGTTCAAGATGATGTGAGTTTAGGCAGTGCATCATATCTGTTATTGACTTCATTAGCTGGAATTGATCTACAGCTTGGTGGGAATTCAATTGGCTTCAATGTCGCGACTAATCATGAAGGTACCGTGACATTCCAATATAGTGGTTTAATCGATGTTGGTTTATTGTCTGACTACAAATTGGTAGTACAGAAATTTAATACAACAACGAATCAATGGGAATCTATCCATGGTGATAGCGATGCATCACTTCTCAGCTTACATTTACTTGGCCTTGGTATCGGAAATGTGCCAGGTGTGGTACTTGAAGGCTTAGATGCTGGTCAATACCGTGGATTCCTGACTTACGATGGTTTATTAGGACTTGGTGTTCTCGGTACGCTATCTGCAACCATGGATGATTATGATCTGACCATCCCAGGTGGATACGAAGTAGGGAATGCCGAAGGTAACGTCATTCTTGATCCAGATCCAACAGGTCAAGTTGATCAAATCACACCAAACACTTATGTTTCTTCAGTGAATGGTCATCCGATTGATGCTGATGGAGAAACCTTCACGGGAACTTATGGAACAATTACTTTCCATCAAGATGGTAGTTATACCTATGTACCATTCTCGAATGGTTCAGGTGTCGGTCATAACGATGTGTTCACTTATACCCTAACTGATTCAGCCACTGGCGCGACAACACAGGCGAATTTGACCATTGTGTTTGATTCCATCCGAGCTGCGGATAACTTGGTTGAAGTGGAAATTAACCCTCAATATCAATTGGTGGGCACTGAAACTGATTCAGCGTTCTATGGTGTGTTGCTGAATGTTGGAAATCTGGTTGATTTACAACTTCTCACGGTGAACACAGTCGACTTTAATGTCTCTGCTGGCCAAGAGGGGGTTGCAACATTTAGCTTCAACAGCTTGATTGGTGCATCGGCACTCGGCAACTACAATGTTGTACTGCAAAAATACAATGAAGTAACAGGACAGTGGGAAGCGGTGAATGGTACAGGTGATCGTTCATTACTCAACCTTACCTTATTGGGTTCAACTCCAACAGCTCAAATTGCTGGATTGACAGAAGGTGAATATAGAGCGTTCTTATCCTTCAATGGTGCAGTAGGTGGTGCAATTGGCGTAACCTTAAATGGCGAAGTCAAACTTTATAACCCTGCTGTTGTGACTGGATACGATGTTGTTGCAGCACATGGTAATTTGATCTCTGATCCAAATACCAATGGCGCAATTGATATCGCTACGCCGAACAGTGTCATCAGTGAAATCAATGGAGTTGCCATCACGGGTTCTCCAACCACGGTGACAGGTGTTTACGGTACCTTAGTGATCTATCCAAATGGTGACTATACTTATACACCGAACCCTGCAAGTGCTGGTTTAGGGCAAGTGGATGAGTTCACTTATACCTTAAGAGATCCAGCATCTGGTACAACTTCACAAGCAACATTCTATGTTCATCTTGATAGTAAAGTTGTCGATATGAATTGGCCTGCTGATCCATCACAACCTGCAACTGTCAGCATCATTGCTGCAGACGATGCGGTCAATGCTGGAATCACCGCTCAACCTCATCTCATTGATGATGATCGAGCATTGGGTAGTGCAACTTATCTTGCATTGCTTTCATTGGCAGGTATTAACTTACAAGCACCTTTACCATTCGTGAACAGCACAGTGAGTTTCAATGTGGCTGCGGGTGAACAAGGAACAGCAACCTTCAAATACAGCAGTTTAATCAATGAAGGTGCACTGGGTGATTACCAACTTGTGCTCCAAAAATTCAATACGGTCACAGGTCGTTGGGAGTCAGTTACGGGTAGTAGTGAGGCATCCTTACTCAATCTTAGTATCTTAGGTATAGGCTTGAATGCTACACCTGGGGTTGTGATTGAAGGTCTGGAAGAAGGTCAATACCGTGCATTTATGACCTATAACGGTCTATACGGTAAGAGTATCTTAGGCACATTGTCAGGTACGATGGATGTCTATGACCCAACGCTAGTGGACTACACAGGTGTTGCAACAGAAGGAAACGTGATTACTGGTTTAGGTGTTGGTACACATGCTGATTCGGTCACAGGTTATACCGTGGTTGGTTCGGTAACATTCAATGGTGTAACCACTCCGATCGATCTCA
Organism: Acinetobacter sp. C26M; assembly: GCF_023702675.1. Lineage (NCBI taxonomy): Bacteria > Pseudomonadati > Pseudomonadota > Gammaproteobacteria > Moraxellales > Moraxellaceae > Acinetobacter > Acinetobacter sp. C26M. The sequence continues at coordinate 3,039,956 of NZ_CP098478.1, read as the reverse complement.
CTAATGGCGCAACCATTGTGGGTCAATACGGAACACTGAAAATATTTGCAAATGGTGATTACATCTATACACCGAATAACACCAATGCAAATATCGGTTTGGTTGATCACTTCACTTATACCTTATCGGATCCACTTGGCGGCAACCTTGCAAGTGCCAACCTTGACTTCACAATTGGCAATAGTGCGCCAGTGATTGCGGTAGATGATCTTGCGGTTGCGGAAATCAATCCTGAATATCTACAAATCGGCAATGATATTGCAGTAGGCAGTCATGGTTATCTCGCATTGGTATCATTAACCAACAATTTTGATTTCCAACTAGGTTCAGCAGGTGTGAATTTCACACTGACTGACAGCACACTGAACGATGTAACGTTTAACTACAGTGCATTGATTAGTGCCAGCCTACTTGCTGACTATGTGCTCGTGGTTCAAAAATTTGATACTGCGACGAATCAATGGGTAGCTGTACATGGCACAGGCGATGCAGATTTACTCAGCCTCGCAGCCTTTGGTGGTAATACCGTTACATTAGATGGCTTGGGTGCAGGACAATACAGAGCCTTTATGACCTATGCTGGTGGTGGTATCGGTGTCAGCTTACTTGGTACGCTTTCTGTTCAAAAAGATGTGTTCGATGCGACCAATATTACTGGATACAGTGTCCAAGCTGCAGAAGGTAATGTGATCCATGACATTGGCTTGAATGGACATGCTGATACTGCATCTGGCTTCAGTAGCATTACAAGTGTGATCTTCAATGGTGTTAGCCATACTGTAAATGCTACCGGCGTTACAACGATTGTGGGTGATCACGGTACATTATCGATTTACGCAAATGGTAACTACAGTTATCAACCAACAGCCAATGCAAGTGGCTTAGGACAAGTTGATCAATTCACTTATACATTGACTGATGGTTTGAATAGTTCGCAAGCGACCCTGTACTTCCATATTGATAGTGATGCTGTCGATATGACCTGGAACCCAACGGATCCTTCACAACCTGCTGACATTACAGTGACACCTGTAGATGCACTGGATGATGTGGTTTCTGCGGGCATTGATATTGTTCCACAAGGTCAACTTGGTGTAGCGGTGGGTTCTGCAAGTTACTTGTTACTGGTCGGATTAACCGAAAATCTAAACCTTTCATTACTAGGTACACCAAGTGTGAAATTTAATATTGCAGCTGGACATGGTGCGGATGTGACATTCTCTTACGCCCCAACTGTTTCACTGTCACTATTTAATGACTACAAAGTGGTTCTACAAGAGAAAGCGGCAGATGGTACTTGGCATAATCTCAGCGGTGGTTCAAGTACTGGAATATTGAACATTGGATTGTTAGGTAGTGGTGGTATTGGTGTAACAGTGCCTGACTTAGGTCAAGGTGAATACCGTGCCTTCATGGTCTATACCGGTGTTGGTGTCGGTATCTTGGGTACCATGAGTGTGGTTAAAGATGACTTTGATTACACAGTTGCTCCAACCAATACAGCGGTTGTTGCAACGGGTAATGTGTTGACCGATGACTCAATCACATTGACAACGCACGTATCCACAGTGACTTCGGAAATTGTGGGAGCTCCAGTCCAAACAGTTGGTACAAGTACAACGATTGTAGGTGCTTACGGTACGCTGGTTATTTCTGCAAATGGTCAATATAGCTACACGCCAAACACGAGTGATTTAAGTGCAATTGGTAAAGTGGATACATTTACCTATACGGTGCGTGATGTTCTGACTGGTGCAACCGATACAGCGAAACTACATATCCAAGTGGGTTCACCAGATGTGAAAGTGGTTTGGGATACAGCCAACCCAGCAAATGATGGCACCATCGAGATTGTTGCTAATGCTGATAATGTAGCTGCAGCGACGGACTTCTCAAATACTAAAGATGCTGCTGTTGATGTAACTAGTCCAGATATTACGATTAATGGTCTTGGCTTTACATCAGTCGATTCTAATAGCTTCACTATCGCAGCTGGAACAGTGGGTAATATCGATCTAGCAGCAGTTTATAAGGTTCAACCTCTTCTCGGTGTTCTACCAACGATTAGTTATGTGATCCAAATATGGAATACAACAACAAATCAATGGGTTGACACAGTTTATAAAGGATCTCAAACAGCTTTAGGAAGTTTGGCTACGATTCAGCTCGGAAGTGTTGCTTTCCAAGATACGGTAGAAAATCTTGCAGCAGGTTTATACCGAGTCCATTATGGTTTACAAGGTGTCTCTGTTGGAACCACAACGTTAGATACCAGTGTTACAACCACAGCGGTTCATTTGAATCAATATAGTTCAGATTGGATCAACGGTAATGTACTGCTTGGAGATACGATTGGTGGTGTTGCGGATACAGGATTGTTATCTCATGAAGGTTATAAACTTCAAGTATGGAACAGTGTATCAGGTTCATATGTAGATGCTGTAGGTCAGTCGATTAATACGGGTAATGGTGTGTTAATCATGCAGTCCAATGGTGAGTATGAGTATCGTCCAAATGATGTCAATGTAACTTCACATTTAACATCTACAGACAGTATTGATTACAAAATCATTTCGGCAACTGGGGTTGAATCAACTTCAACTCTGAATATTAACTTGACACATCCTGATTACAACTTGCTTTATACAAGTACCAGTGGCAACGATACATTTACCAGTGCGATTGTTGGTAGTGGCTCAGATACCTTAATTTATCAAATACTGAATGGTACTTTGGCAACTGCGGGTAATGGTGCAAATACAGGTGGTAATGGTGTTGATCATTGGACTGGTTTCGTTGTCGGAAACACGGATACACATGCTGTTAACTATAATGATCAAGCAGATAAAATTGATATTCGTCATCTTTTAGATGGAGATCAAACAGATGGTAATATTGGTGAGTATCTGCGTGTGACCAACGTTGGCGGTAATACGGTGATTGGAATTGACCGTAATGGCGCAACTCCAATTATAGGAAGTAATTATATTGATCTTATTACCTTAGATGGGGTTACAACAAACTTAACGACCTTATTAAATAACCATCAAATTCTATACTAATTCAAATCTTTCACTTTAAAAAAGAGAACCTTCGGGTTCTCTTTTTCATTTTGAGAAGATCATAAGAATATATGGTATGGTGTTTAAAACACTTAAAAATTCTAAAAACTGAACATATATGAGCATTACAACGATTTCAGCATATGAGCAATTGGCAAACCAGCTCAGTGAGCAATTTTTCAAACAGCTTCAGCCGCATATTGATGTCTCTAAATCGGTTATTTTCTGTTCTTATGGAGAGCAGACACAACGTTGCCAAGTCTGGAATTCATCATGTTCATATTTTGATGATATTCAACAGCAATTAGTTGACTTTCTGGAACATCAATTCGCTATAACTGAAAAACTGCCAACATTTCTGAAATTTGATATTGCTTTTAATATCCAACAGGAAAATTGGCAAGATATTGAACAGACTTTAAAGAACCAATTCCATAATAATCATTACCGTAAAGGGATGAGCTTTGATGCGGATTTCAACATTTGTTTCTTGGAACAAGAGCTTTACGGCAAGGCAATTATTCGTGCGCAGAGCTATAACACGCCTAACTTTGTTGATGAGAAAAATTTAAATAGCGGTCTCTTAAGAAAATATCCGAATCAGCAACGCAGCATCAAAATTGCAGACCTTCAACAGCTATGGACCTTTGATACCCTAGCCGTAATCTATGAGGATCAACAGTTGATTCCTTTGCACAGTCAGTTCACTGAAAATGGCGTGCGTTATCAACTTGAGCCGAAAAAACAACATTTCAAAAAAATGATCGAGGCAAATGCTAAATTTCTCTATCAGCACATTCAAAGTGATGGTCGATTCGCGTATGGTTTTTTTCCCGCCTATGATCGTGAAATCCGCAGCTATAACACGGTTCGGCATTGTACGTCGGTCTATGCTTTGCTCGAAACTTTAGCGATCCAATCACATCAAGCTTGTATCGAAAAAATTCAGTCTGCCATTGATTATGCCTTACAGCATTTTTATATCGAGAAACAGACGGAATTGGCGTATATGCTGGATGGTAATGAGGCTACGGGTCTAGATGAAATTAAGCTAGGTGCTAATGCCGCAGCGATTTTAATGCTTAGCAAATATCAAGAAATGACAGGAGATAATCGCTATCTTGCTTATGCTCATCGTTTAGCCAACGGTATTTTGTCGATGGTCAATGAGACAGGTGAAACTACACATGTGCTGCATTACCCAAGCTATGAGATAAAAGAGAAATTCAGAATTATTTATTATGATGGTGAAGCCGCTTTAGCCTTATTACGTTTTTATCAACTTCACACAGACGAAAAATTACTGCAAACAGTCAAACAGATGTTTGAACGATTTATCACGCAAAAATATGATCGCTATCATGATCATTGGCTCAGTTACTGTACCAATGAACTGACAAAAATTTGTCCAGAAGAAAAGTACTTCCAGTTTGGATTAAATAATTATTTAAAACATATGGTTTTTATCCGTAACCGAAAAACAGCCTATGCCACTTTGTTAGAAATGATGATGGCTGCATATCAAATGGTTGTTCGGATTCGAGCGCTCGGTTTTGATCAATTGTTCGAAAAGGCGTACTTTGATGATCTAAAAAAGCTCATTGAGTTTCGGGCTGAATTTCAACGGACAGGCTTTTTCTATCCGGAAGTAGCGATGTATATGGCTCGACCAGATAAAGTTTTAAATGCCTTTTATGTACGGCATGATCGTTTTCGTGTGCGGATTGATGACCAAGAACATAATCTTTCCGGCTACGTTGCTTATGTGCAACACTTTGAAAATGAAGCTTGAGGGGGGAAGCAATGAGTACACCTCAAGAAATCAAAATCATGAGTCAAATTGGCAATGAAGACTTTCAACACCCCATTTGGCAAATGGAAATAGCAGGGGATTGCTCAGCTTGGATATTATTCTATATCGCTTTAAAAGCACTTGTTGAAGGTCAGTTAAAACTTGAAGATGGCGTTGCTGCTGATGCAATTCTGCAAGCAAAGCAGATTGATCAATCCGATCTGGTTTGGAACTCAAATAATTCGGTTTTACAGTTATTGCAATGTCTCAGTTTTAGCCAAAACGTCGTTGTCCAGCAGCTTCTTGGTAGTCAATTGTTTGGAAATTGGCAACAAGCACAAATTGAAATCAGCAGCACAGCAGGGCTGTTTGGATTGAATATTCAGCATCAGCAGGGTTCAACTCAAAATACCCTGCAAAAACTATATGGTTTGGCCAAAGCCATTTTTCACACACCAATCGAACTGTTGAAACTGATTTTTGTCAAAGCATTGAAGATTAATGGACAGGAGGTTGCGCCCGCTCATTCCTTATCAAGCTGTACCCAACTTGATGCAGTTATTTATCTAAAGGATCAAAATCAACCTTACTATTTTTCTTATGCTCATAGTAATCAAACACTCGGTATTTTTCAGCTTTTTGATCAGTTGCATCGTGTTGATCATTTAGCCCCGTATTATCATTCTTTTCAACAGGGGTTATTGCCTGTAAAACAGATTCAAGCCAAAAGTGAGTGGGTCAATATCATCGGCGATACTTATTTTGGTGAATTTTATACAGAGAAACGAAAAAATAAAGGTATCGATGATGCTTTGCAACGTTACGGTTACAGCCATTCCTTAGAAGCAATCAAACATTTTTTTGGCCCTAATGACATTAATATTGCCAATCTAGAAGCGGTTTTTAATCTCGAAGAAAACTCAATTTTAGACGGAAAAAAAGCCTATATTCTTGGCGCGAAGTCTGAGCCAACCTTGGCTGAATTTAAACGGATCCATATCAATACAGTGTGCTTGGCCAATAATCATTTAAAAGACTATGGTGAGCGAAGCCTCAAACATACTTTGGCGTTGCTTGAGCAAGCAGAGATTGATTTTATAGGGGCTGGGACTGATCAGCAGCAAGCACATCAATGTTTAGAAATTAAAAATGATGAAGGACAATGCTTGGCCATTTTTAATGGCTATTGGCATCGAAAGTCAGCCTATCAAGAGTATAATTTTTATGCCTTAGGTAATAGTGCTGGTGTTGCGTGTATTAATGCCATTTTATTTGAACAGGTGATGCAATATCGTTTGCAACATCCAAAGCATAAAATCATCGTGATATGTCATTGGGGTGTAGACTTTAAATCGATTCATCCTGAGCAACAAAAACTGGCGAAGGTACTGACTCAGATTGGGGCTGATCTCGTGATTGGTCATGGCGCACATACCATTCAATCGATTCAATCTATTCATCAAAAGCCTGTCATTTTTGGTATTGGTAATGGGGTATTTAATAGCAATGGTCTTTTTGAAAAATATCAGGCCTTACCTTATGGGGCTATTGCGCGAATCAATTTAAATGAGTGTCGATTAAGGTTGTATCCAATCTATACCCATAATCAGGAAACCTTTTGGCAACCTCGTCCTGTCGATGAACTGCAATTTAAGCAAGCGCTATGTGCCTTGACCAGTCAACTCGATTCAGCAAATTATATTATTGGGCAGGATGATTTAGGCCATTATCTCCAGCTCAACGTTTAAGGATATTGGTTGTAATTGTTGAGCATGATATTCAGCTGTTCTTTGTTAAATCCTAGATTGCGTAGGCCGCCACTACCTAAACGACAATCATAGCTGCTCATAATATTGGTTGGCGTGGTTTTGGTGGCTTTGGGTGAGCAGACATGACTAAGACCAAAGGCATGTCCCATTTCATGAATACTGGCGGCCTGAGTTTGATAATTCAGTCGTTCCCAATCAATCAAAATAAAAGGTTGTCCCTGATTGCGGAATCCCCAACTGGTAATGTCTGCATCTTTTAATTTTTCACCATAAGAATCATAAATAATAAACAGCACTTCCTTGCTTTTTCGACGAGGGAAGCAAGTTCTGACTGCACTTGGTAGGTTGTCTGGAATAATGGCTTTCGGTTGACTTAACTGCTTGGCGAGATCACATTTGCGCTTGCTAAAATCTTGATATGAATAATAACGATGAATTTTAAACTTAAAGATTTTTTGATTGTTCTCATCAACAAAATACTGGTTCAAAATTGCTAGTTCTTTATACATTTGTGCTTTGCGATCTAAAGCTTTTACTTCTGGTCGATTGCTGGTCACAATAAAGCTGACATTGACCACAGGTAAATCATTGGCATCCAATGGATATTTATAAGGAGGCATTTTCACCGGTGCTTTTTGGGTCGTACACGATGCACTGAAGATCAGACATAATAGTGTCAGGGCAGTGATTTTTAACCGCATTTTTTGTTCTCTCAAGTGGTCGCGTTTTAATTATTGTAAAGCTAGCTTTTTGCATGATTTTGATCATCTTAGCAGATTTTTGGAGCTTATATGGTTCAAGATACCAATGAACTACATCGACAAATTTTAGAAGTAATTGCCTTGATTCCTTATGGAAAAGTGGCAAGTTATGGGCAAATTGCCAAGTTGGCAGGTTTACCCAAACATCCCCGTCTAGTCGGTTATGTACTCAAGCATTTAGATAAAGACAGTGAGATTCCTTGGCATCGTGTGATTAATTCGCAAGGTAAGATCAGTGTGACTCGAATCAATGAGAAAGGTGAAAATGTTCAACAGACATTGTTGGAACAAGAAGGGGTGTATTTATTAAATGGTAAGGTCAGTTTAAAAATCTTTGCTTGGCAGCCTTAATCAGGAGTTGAGTTTAGAACGCATAATCTGTTACTGAAAAATTATACGTTCTTAGACTTTTAATCGCTTAACGCACAATTAATACTGGAATATGGCTTTCCGCTAAAACTTTTTGCGCCACGCTACCCAGTACAAATTGTTTAAAGCCTGTGCGTCCATGTGAACCCATAATGATCAGGTCTGCGCCTAGGTTTTGAGCAGCGCCAATAATTTCCTGATGCACTGAAAAGCCTTCCAGAATTTGCGTTGCAACCGTCAGACCATGTTCTTCAAACTTTTGCTCAGCTTTAGTTAAATTCTCTTGAACATAACCTCTAACACGTTCAATCAAATCATTGCTTTGGCCCATGCGAATATAGGCATCTGCAAGATAAGGATCGAGCGTCATTACTTCGACAACCGTCAGTTCACTATTCAGGGCTTTTGCGAGTTGAGCGGCTTCTCTAATGACATTCACTGCTATTTCAGAGTCATCAATCGCCACTAAGATTTTTTGATAAGCCATGTTGGTTACTCCTTATACTTATGATTTTGCATTGAATTTAGTATTTAAAAAGTTGTTTAAATTACAAGCTATATGATTATAGTAAACCTCTTGGAGAATAAATAAAACCTAGCATTTTTATAGGGATAGTTATGATTTATAGGATTATGGTTAAGGAGGAATTTTATTTAAATTACATGAAATTTCTATAAAAACAGAATATGGGTATAACTCTGATTTATCTATAAAAAGTTAGATTAACTTTTCTCGCAGTATTTGATAAGGGCTTCCACATCATCTGTTTGCAACTGTTCACGCATTTTTAAAATTAGCTTTTCATCTAGATCATAAAGTTTAAGAGCAAGCAGTTTTTCAATGTCTTGTTCAGGAAAACGGTATTTGATGACTTTGGCAGGCACGCCACCGACAATGGCATACGGGGGCACGTCTTGAGTGACCACAGCACCTGTCGCCACCACAGCACCTTCACCTAGTTTAACACCTTGCATGATCATGGCTCGACTGCCAATCCAGCAACCATCGGCAATGATAGTATCACCCGCAGGTTGAAAGCTACGTGTATCAAAAGGGAAGGTTGAAATCCAGTCAGGGCGATGTAGTTGATTACCACCCATCATGATTACGCATTCCGCACCAAAGCAGACAAAATTGCCAATATGCAGTTGATCAATCGGTTTTTCAGGTGTAGCTGCTTTGTCGTGTAGGTAACGCACCACACAGCGTTCAAAGCCCTGATCCCAGTAAGCAGAATAATAAGAGTAGTTGCCTTTGATATGGATATTGGGATTTTTCACCGTTTTAGCAATAAACTCAAACTCACACCAATGTTTAACAGGAGAGTTGATCAATGGATCCATAACTGAGACAAAAAATTAAAAAAGCTGGTCTATTATACCGAGTGTTCAAAGGAATAAATATAAACCTCACCATACTTAAGCAAGATGAGGTTTAATTGAGATCAAAGTACTTATCGTCTTTTGATCTTGTTTGCTAGATCTAATCTATTGCTAACAGATCAATACTTAAAGCTTAAGCTTGCGGTCACGCTACGTGGTGAACCATACATATTTTGGCGTATCCAGTAGTTTACTTTTTCATAGTATTTTTTATCAAATAGGTTATCTACATTAATCGCAAATTTATAACGTGGATTAATTTGATAACCTAAGCTTGCCGAAGCCAATGTATAGCCATTTTGTTGTACACGCTCATTACCTGTTCCATCGTAATAGCTAGATACGGCTCTTAAACCAAATCCAACATTAACCCCTTCAATGACTGTTGCTGGTAATTTATAAGTCGTCCATAAATTAAAATTGTGTTTAGGGGTAAAGGTGTTAACAGGTTGTCCCTGTAGATCTGGGTCTGTTAGGTATTTGCTTTTGGTGTAGGCATAGCCTGTTGTGACTTGCCAATTTTCAGTAAGTTGTCCACTTGCTTCGATTTCAAAACCACGGCTACGTGCTTTACCTGCCGCCACAGAATAACCAAGACCTTCAGGTGCAGAAAGGTCTGCAATCGCACGATTTTTGTCCTCCAACTGATAGATCGCAGAAGAAAGATTTAAACGTTCATCGAAGAAAGAGGCTTTAAGTCCCGCTTCAATTTGAGTGCCTGTACGTGGATCAAGCTGTTTACCTTTGCCGCCCGTTACAGGATCATAAGTAAAGTTATTCTGTGGTTTAAAAATTTCTGAATAGCTAGAGTACACAGACACATTTGGATTAAGGTCGAATAGTACTGCTGCATAAGGGGTAAATTCTGCTTTTGCATCATGTGTAGCTGCTGGATCGCTGCTGTCTATACCACTATCACGCAAGGGGGTTGATATAGACTTCCACCAACTGACACGGCCACCACCAACCAAGGTTAAACGTTCTAGTGGTTTGATTCTTAGTTGGCTATAGACACCGTAGTTTTCAATTTTTTCTTTGCTGACATTAGTGTCGTAGTCAAAATCTGGTTCAGCAAATTGGTGCTGATTATCATGATGTATATTGATTGTACCTATCAGTGGTGTCCCCCAAGATGAATAGTTGGTTTTGGAGTTGCCTTTTAGGTAATCAGCACCAATCAAGAAATTATGTGTCTGCCCAGAAAACAAGAACGGGGTATTGAAAAATAAATCCGCACTGAAGTCTTTATCTTCTCGTTTAAAGGCGAGCGCACTAAATTCAGACATGTCACCCTGTGCATCGGGTAAAGAGGGGTCACTATATTTGGCGTGATTGTCACGGATACTTTGGCGAACCTTGGCTTTAATCAACCCATCATTATTTAAATGATGCTCCAGTTCAGCAAAAAATTCTTTATTGGTTAAATCCTGCTTGTTCCAGTCCTGTACAAAGCTTGTTTTACGCGAAATATTGAGCAGCTTTCCATCGTGACCATAGGGTAAACCACGTGATAAAACGGTATTAATATCTTGATAGGTCGCACCGAGTGATAGTGTAGTATTGTCCTGAAGATCATATTCCAATGTGCCATATACCAGTTTTTTATTACCATCAATCCCATTCATAAAGGTGTCGTAATCTTGTACAGCGGTGACAAGCCTGCCACGTAATGCGCCGTCTTGTGTGAGCTTACCTGTAATATCAGCCTCACCACGATAGTTATCCCATGAACCAGCACTTACTTTCCCTGTTAAAGCAAAATCAGCTAATGCGCGTTTACGTACTAAATTAATCGAAACACCCGGTTCACCTGCGCCACTGAACATGCCAGAAGCACCACGTAATACTTCAATACGGTCAAACACAGACAGATCCAGATAAGTTCCATTGCTGTCGGTTCTTAAGGTCGTACCATCCATTTGATAAGTATCGCTGCCATAACCACGCGCATTAAAATCATTGTAGTTTCCAGCTGCATCGTAGCGTACCACCGTCAGGCCTGTGACATATTTCATGGCATTTTCAATGGTCGAGATATTTTGATCATCCAGCCGCTGACGAGTAACCACAGAGACGGACTGTGGTGTTTCTTTTAGCGATTGTGCGGTTTTGCCGATTGCAATTTTTTTAGTTGTGTACGAAGTTGACTGGTCTTTTTCTGCAGCGACTTTGATGGTCGGTAAGGTATTTGCTGTGACTTGTCCATTGATCATGTTTTCAGCATTCGAGGTGATCGGTTCAGCCATCACCTGTGTGACTTGCACACATAGCACCAGCATAGGTAAAGCGACTTTAGTGCGTCCTGCGATCAACTGTAGGGCACGGGAGAGAGGATGTTTGGTCAATCTTACAGTCTGCTGCATAAGGGAATACCTATTAAATATGCATAATGTTTATTTTTGTTAATGATAATTATAATCAATAGCGTTATCAAATAATTCTTAGCTGAATTTTAATTTTTATGATCAGTGGTTATCGATGCTTTAAAAACACAAATATCAATTCGAGAAAAATTTCCAAAGCCAAGTAAACAAACGCTGAATTTGCTTGGGAAATACAAAGCCTAGAACGGCACAGAGCAGGGTGGTATTAAAAATAATGGCTATAGAGCTGGTCGAAGAATTCACATGAAATGCCCATGTAATGGCAACTGCAATACCAAGAACAATTCCTGCAATCGCATAGATCAATGCACTCATGAGTCGATCTTGCATCTCTTTATCTCTTTTTTTTAGATACAGGATGCCTGAAACAAAAGAACTCTTCAATTGATGAAGAGCTCTTTAATGGCTTAATCGAGTGGATGAATTAGATATATTCCACACTCACGATTTCGTATTCAACTTCACCTTGTGGTGTTTGAATTTTCGCTTCATCGCCTTCGTTTTTACCTAAAAGACCACGTGCAATCGGTGAGTTCACTGAGATTTTATTGATTTTAAAATCTGCTTCGTCGTCGCCTACAATTTTATAAGTCTTACGTTCTTCAGTATCCAAGTTTTCAATGGTGACAGTTACACCAAATACAACACGACCATTTTTCTCAAGTGTTTTGACATCAATTTCTTGAACGGCACCGAGTTTACCTTCGATATCCTGAATACGGCCTTCGCAGAAACCTTGCTGTTCACGCGCAGCGTGATATTCAGCATTTTCCTTTAAATCACCGTGCTCACGTGCTTCAGCAATCGCCTGAATAATACGTGGGCGTTCTACTGTTTTGAGCTGTTGTAATTCTTTCTCTAAGGCAACCTTGCCTTCGGGAGTCATAGGATAACGTTGCATTCTGGTCCCCTCTAAATTGGTTGGGAAAATACAGGATTAAAAAAAGAAAAAGCCCGCCACCGATAAGGTGACGGGACTTTATCGGTAGAGAATTAACCTACAGTTTGTAAATCTTGCAAGCGGTATACATCCATTGGCAATTTCACAGCAAATGCTTGGCAAACTGCTTCTGCACCGTTAATTGTCGTGGTGTAGTACACCTTGCCTTGCAGGGCAGCACGACGAATCATGGCAGAGTCATACTGAGCTTGTTTGCCTTCAGTTGTGTTGACAATAAGATGAATTTCACCATTTTTCAAGCGGTCAACAATATGTGGGCGACCTTCGGTCACTTTATTGACTGCTTCACATTCAATACCAGCTTCTTTCAGTACACGATGTGTACCGTTGGTTGCAACAAGTTTGAAGCCATAGTCGATCAACTGTTTAGCGATGTTGGCAATGTATTTCTTATCTGATTCACGAACAGATAAGAATGCATGTTTCACTTCGCCTTCAGTTGGTAAACCTGGTAAACGTTCGTTAGAACCAAGAACTGCTTTATAGAATGCTTCACCAAATGTTTTACCAACGCCCATCACTTCACCTGTAGATTTCATCTCAGGTCCAAGCATTGGGTCTACGCCAGGGAATTTGGCAAATGGGAACACCGCTTCTTTAACTGCAAAATGCGTTGGAATGATTTCTTTGGTGAAACCTTGTGATTCCAAAGATTGACCAGCCATACAGCGAGCAGCAACTTTTGCTAAAGAGTCACCAATACATTTAGACACGAAAGGAACAGTACGTGATGCACGTGGGTTCACTTCAAGTACATAAATGTCGTTGCCTTTAACAGCAAACTGAACGTTCATCAAACCGATAACGCCAAGTTCTTTTGCCATTGCAACAGTTTGACGACGCATTTCATCCTGTACTTCTTGCGAAAGCGAGTAAGGAGGGATTGAACATGCTGAGTCACCTGAGTGAATACCTGCTTGTTCAATGTGCTGCATGATACCACCGATCACAACGTCTTTACCGTCAGATACGCAGTCCACGTCAACTTCTGTTGCATCATCCAAGAAACGGTCAAGTAGGACAGGTGCTTCATTTGAAGCCTGTACTGCTTCACGAAGGTAACGTTTAAGTTCATCTTCGTTGTACACGATTTCCATTGCACGACCACCCAATACATAAGATGGACGAACAACCAATGGATAGCCAACTTTAGCCGCTTCTGAAATACCTTCTTCAGCCGATTTTACGATGCTGTTGTTCGGTTGACGAAGCTGTAGACGTTGAATCATTTGCTGGAAACGTTCACGGTCTTCTGCACGGTCAATTGCATCAGGAGATGTACCAATGATTGGTGTACCTGCTTCTTCCAAAGCACGTGCCAATTTCAAAGGTGTTTGACCACCGTACTGTACGATTACGCCTTTAGGCTTCTCGGTACGTACGATTTCAAGTACATCTTCAAGCGTTACTGGTTCGAAGTAGAGGCGATCAGAAGTGTCATAGTCAGTTGAAACCGTTTCAGGGTTACAGTTCACCATGATGGTTTCATAACCGTCATCACGCATTGCAAGTGCAGCGTGTACACAACAGTAGTCAAACTCGATCCCTTGACCAA